>CAYQYP010000260.1:0-43597 GCA_964421755.1 uncultured Acidobacteriota bacterium | reverse complement strand
ACAATCTCGCCCGAGGTCCTCGTTGCCGCTCGTCTGGCAGGCGTAAGCCAGGTTTTTCGGATTGGCGGCGCCCAGGCGGTTGCGGCTCTGGCTGTCGGGACCGACACGGTTCCGAAAGTGGAGAAGATCCTGGGACCGGGAAACCGATGGGTCCAAGGCGCCAAGCTGCTGGCGACCCTGAACGGCGTGGCGATCGACATGGTGGCTGGTCCAAGCGAGGTCCTGGTGATTGCGGATGATTCGGCCGACTGCCGGCTGGTTGCCGCCGACCTGATTGCCCAGGCCGAACATGGCGCCGACAGCGCGGCGGTCCTCGTGTCCGTGTCCGCGTCCCTCATTACCGGCGTCGCCAAGGAGCTGTCCCGGCAATTGACCAGCCTCCCTCGCATCGAGTTCGCCTCAGCAGCATTAAAGGCCGGTTTTTCCCTCGAGGTCGAGAATCTCGAAAAGGCCTTCTATTTCAGCAATCTCTACGCACCCGAGCACCTGATCCTGCACATAGAGAACCCCTCGGCCTGGGTAGCGCGTATTCAATCGGCCGGTTCCGTCTTTATTGGCCCTTGGTCTCCTGAAGTCGCCGGTGACTACGCTTCGGGGACCAACCACACACTGCCTACCTCGGGCCTGGCGCGGTGTCAGTCGGGCGTATCGCTGGATACCTTCTTGAAGAAGATCACTTTTCAGCAATTGACCGAGGCTGGGCTGCGTGGTCTGGAAAGCACCCTCACTTGTCTGGCAAAAGTCGAAGGCCTCGACGGGCACCGTCGTGCGGTCGAGCTCCGCTTCGAAGAGGTTGAAAAATGAGGAACCGGGAAATATGAGCGCCAAGTCGGCAAAGGCGGAACTAACCGCTCTTATCCGTCCCAACATCCTGGATTTGGAGCCTTACCACTGCGCCCGCGAAAAAGTGCTCGAGGGAGTGCTGCTGGACGCGAACGAAAACCCTTTCCGGCACGAGGCGGACGGAATCCAGATGAACCGCTATCCGGATCCCTTTCAACGGAAAGTCCGGGCAGCGCTCAGCTCGGTCATCGGTCTTCCGAGCGAGTACTTTGCGGCTGGCGCCGGATCTGACGAAGTGCTCGAGTGGATCTTCAAAGTGTTTTGCCAACCGGGAATCGACAGCGTCGTTACGGCCGAACCCACTTACGGCATGTACCAGGTGACGGCCCAGATCTTCGGTGTCCAAAGGCACCTGTTCCGACTCGATTCCCGATTCCAGTTTCGGGCGTCGGACTTCCTTCGGGACGTGCCATCGAGCGCGAAGGTCCTGTTTGTCTGTTCGCCCAACAATCCGACGGGCAACCTGCTCGAGGCTGACGAGGTGCTGCGCGTCTGCCGGGAGTGGGGGAAAATCGTGGTGCTGGATCAGGCCTACGTGGATTTTTCCCGTGAGGGCGACCTGTCGTCCGAGATCCTTCGCAATCCCAATCTGATCGTCTTGCGGACCCTCTCCAAGGCATACGGCAGAGCCGCACTCAGGTTCGGCTATGCGATCGCAGACCCGCTCGTCATCTCGTTTTTCATGAAAGTGAAAGCACCTTACAATTTGAATTCGATCACCATGGAGCACGCCTGCGTAGCGTTGGCCGACCAGGAAAACAAACGGGACGAGGTTCGCCGTATCTGTGCGGAAAGAGAGAGAGTCGTCCAGAGGCTCAGCCAGATGGCGGCCGTTACGGAGGTGTTTCCTTCAGAGGCGAATTTTGTCTTGTTTCGTTGTCGGGGCGCGGCTCCGGTCGTTGATCAGCTTTTCAGCCAAGGTATCGTGGTTCGGGACAGGAGCAGCATTCCGGGCCTTGCCGATTGCATTCGCATCACGATCGGGACGCCCGAGGAGAACGATTTGTTACTGAGAGAGCTCGATTCACTGTCGAAGGAAGGATAAAAGAACCACCAAGTCACCAAAAAGCAGGCACTAAAGTCTTTTCACCAAAAAGCTTTTTAGTGAAACGACTTTTAGTGCCTGCTTTTTGGTGACTTAGTGGTTATCTCCGCGGGAGCAGACCATGACCGAACGAACGGCAGCAATCAAGCGAGAGACCAGTGAAACCCGGATCGAATTGAAGGTGACGCTCGACGGCGAAGGCGATTGCACAGGTTCAACCGGGATAGGGTTCTTCGATCACATGCTCCAACTGCTGGCCAGGCATTCGGGCATGAACATCAGTTTCGAAGCCGAAGGCGACCTGGCCGTGGATGAACACCACCTTGTTGAGGATTTTGGGATCGTACTTGGCCGTGCGATCGCCCAGGCTCTGGGAAGCAAGGCAGGGATCGCACGCTATGGTTGGGTCGCTCTTCCGATGGACGAAGTTCTCGTGCTCGTGGCATTGGATCTCGGCGGCCGCTTCTGGTTTGAAACCGATTACCGCCCGCAACGGCCAACCGTCGGAAACCTGTCGACCGAACTTGTCGGTCATTTCTTCCGTTCGGTGGCGGCCGAAATGAAATGCAACCTCCATATCCGGTTCCTTAACCCCGGCGAAAATGAGCATCATCGCGTTGAAGCCATGTTCAAGGGGTTTGCCCGCGCGCTGGCCTCCGCTGTCCAGCTGGGATCTTCGACAGCCATACCCTCAACCAAGGGGGTTCTCAGCTGACAGACGGAATGTCTCAGGCAAGAGACGCAAAAAAACGTAAAAGGAACGCAAGGGAAGGCCTGGTCAAATGATTGCAGTCATCGACTATCGGGCAGGAAACCTATACAACGTTGGGAATGCGTTGCATCACCTCGGCTGCGAATGGGGCCAGACAAAGGACCCGCAGGTGGTTGCCCGGGCATCGAAGATCATTCTTCCTGGTGTCGGTTCGGCCGCCGCAGCCATGGAGTCCCTCGCTGAAGAAGGGCTTCTGGAAGTTTTGCGCAGCACGAAGGCCCCGTTCCTCGGCATCTGTCTCGGTCTGCAATTGTTGTTCGAGAGATCGGAAGAGGAGAACACGGAGTGCCTCGGCGTGCTGCCGGGATCCATTCATCGGTTCGACAATACCAGGCTGAAGGTTCCGCACATCGGCTGGAACCAGGTTCGGGGAACTGGCGATCCTTTGCTGGCGGGCATACCCGATGGGAGCAGCTTTTACTTCGTGCACAGCTATTGCGCTCCCGCTTCCGGTGCGGCGACTGTCGCCCGGACCGAATACGGTATTGAATTCGCGTCGGTCGTTCGCCGAGACAACTTCAGGGGAGTCCAGTTTCACCCTGAGCGGTCCGGCGAGTTGGGCCTCCGGCTGCTCCGTAATTTTGTGACTGAAGGGTAGTTCTATGTTGGTCGTTCCTGCGATAGACCTCATTGACGGGAAATGCGTACGCCTCTATCAGGGCGACTACGGCAACCAGACAACTTACAGCGAGGACCCGGTCGGCCAGGCGCTCAAATTTCAGGCGGTTCGGTTCGCTCGCCTCCATATCGTGGACCTGCAGGGAGCTCGTGCGGGTTCCGGGCAGAATCGGCAGGCCATCAAACGGATCATCGAGACGGTTCGCATGCCGGTTCAGATCGGAGGCGGGATTCGCACCGCGGAGGACGTGGAGGAACTTCTCGGCTGGGGTGCGCGGTACCTGATTCTGGGCACGGTGGCACTCAAGGACGCGGCTCGGGTCTCGGACTGGATCGGACGGTGGGGAGCCGACAAGTTCATCATCAGCTTGGATTTGCGCAAGGGAAGGCTCCAAGGCGAGGGCTGGATCGAGCAAAGTGCTATTACGCTGAACCAGATGATGGAACGGATAGCGGGGTGGGGAATTGACCAGGTGATCTGCACGGACGTCGAAAGGGACGGGACACTTGAACAGCCGGGCTACGAGACGTACCGCACCCTCCTCGCGTCTCTGCCGAAGACCGTGACCTTGCTGGCCGCCGGCGGCATCTGCAGTGTCGCTCATATCGCGAAGCTGAAGGAAATCGGCGTCGGCGGGGTGGTCGTCGGCCGTGCGCTTTACGAGAACCAGATCCCCATGGAGGAACTGGCAAGTGCTGGCTAAACGGATAATCCCCTGCCTGGACGTGGCAAACGGGCGGGTGGTCAAAGGGGTTCATTTCGTCGACCTTCGGGACGCGGGGGACCCAGTCGAGCTCGGCGGACGCTATTACCGCGAGGGCGCGGACGAGCTTGTTTTCCTGGACATCACTGCAACCGTCGAGGCGCGTAAGACAGTGGTCGAGTGGGTTCGCCGGGTCGCCGATTCCATCTTCATCCCGTTCACCGTCGGAGGAGGCATCTCGAACCTGGACCAGATCCAGGCGCTGTTGCGGGCAGGCGCAGACAAAGTGTCGGTCAACAGTGCCGCCGTCAAGACGCCTCAACTGATACGCGAGGGCGCCTTGGCGTTCGGGTCGCAGTGCATCGTTTTGGCTGCCGACGTCAAGCGAAAGGGCGATGGCTGGGAGGTGTATGTCGGGGGTGGACGGTACCCGACCGGGCTCGATGCGTTGGATTGGATCAAGCAGGCGGAGCAGTTGGGCGCGGGTGAGATCCTGCTGACCTCCATGGATAGAGACGGCACCCTCAAGGGGTACGACATCGAACTGCTGCGCACGGTCAGCGAGATGACCAGCATCCCCCTGATTGCCTCGGGCGGCGCGGGTGATCCCCAGCATCTGCTGGCCGGGCTGCGGGAAGGAAAGGCGGACGCGGTACTGGCGGCCAGTATTTTCCACTACGGGCAATACACGGTCGGTCAGGTGAAACGTTACCTGGCCGGGCACGGGGTACCGGTCCGGGAAGCTGCGAAAGAGGTGGCACAGTGATTGACGCTGCGAGCATAGATTGGGGAAAGATGAACGGGCTGATTCCCGCCGTTGTTCAGGACGCCGAGACTGGCCGTTTGCTGATGCTGGCATTCATGAACCGGGAGGCCCTGGAACGCACGCTCGAGACCGGAAAGGCGACCTTTTGGAGCCGGACACGCAACAGCCTCTGGTGCAAGGGCGAGACGTCCGGCAACTTCCTTGCGGTCCGCTCGTTGCACCTGGACTGCGACCGCGACTCAGTCTTGGTAGTAGCCCAACCGGCTGGGCCTACCTGCCACACGGGGAACACGTCGTGCTTCGTGGAGGATCGCCAATTCGTGGGACCGGAGTTTCTCGGTTACCTCGAGCGCGTAATAGCTCGTCGCCGTTCAGAAGCGCCGGAGGGGTCGTACACGGCCAAATTGTTTCGGCAAGGCATGGCGAAGATTGCGAAGAAGGTTGGTGAAGAGGCCGTGGAAGTCGTCGTCTCAGCGGGTCAGGAGCGTCGCAACTCAATCGAAGAAACTGCCGACCTCTTGTACCACTTGCTGGTTTTCCTGAATCAGCGGGAAATCAAGCTGCACGACGTCATGCAGGAGCTCGCGCGCAGGCACCTAGACAGCTAACTCGTCGCGATCCTGTTCTTCGTACCTCTTGCCTGCGATGAACGCCCGGATGAAGTCGTCGTCCGATTCGTGAAACTCCTCCTTGGCGCCCATGAAGTGAATGACGCCATCCTTCAGCAGCAGAATGCGATCGGCGACGATGTCAATGCAGCGCAGATCGTGGGTGACGACGATTGAAGTGAGCCGCTCCTGGCGGTTGAGCTTGCGGATCAACCGGCTCAGCGACTTCCCGATGATCGGGTCGACGCCGGTCGTCGGTTCATCGTAGAGGATGGCCTCCGGGTTGTTCGCGATCGCCCGGGCGATCGCCACCTGCTTCTTGGCGCCGACGCTCAGCTCGGTGAAGCGCGCCTCCCCCCACCCCTCCAGTTCGACTGCGTCGAGGAGGTAATTCACACGCTTCTGGATTGCTTCCTCGTCCGTACAGCCCTGTTCTCTCAGGGGATAGGCAATGTTCTCGCCGACGGTCAGAAAATCGAACATGGCACCACTTTGGAAGACATAGGAGACGGCCTTGCGCACATCCAGAAGCTCGGCCTCGTTCATCTGGGTGATGTCGGCGGATTCGAACAGGATTTTTCCGCTGTCGGGGCGGAGCAGGCCGACGATTAACTTCAGGAGGACGCTTTTCCCGGTTCCGCTTCGACCCAGCACGCCGAGCGTCTCGCCTCGGTTAATCGTCAGGCTGACGTTCTTCAAGACCGGATGGTCGAATGCCTTGTCGACATCAACCAGCTCGATGATCGCCTGATTCGCGGCGAGGTCCTCAACCGGTTTTCGTTGCGGAATTGGCGAAGCAGCGGCGCGCGTCGGGAACCATCGCCGAAGAATCATTGCAAGCAGCAAGATATAGACCGCAAAGATAATGAAAAGAACGGCCTTGAAGAACATTCAGCCATCATTGTAACTACGTTGTGTATCCGGAGGAATAGCAACAGACGAATCGCCGGAGCGGTGGTTCCTTTCCGGCGATCATGACTGCTTTGGGGAATGGGGATCTTAATGCCGGATCTGAAAACGGACGAGCTTCCGAGCCATCTCTCGCTTGGTGGCAGGATCACTGTGTTTGTAGTCTTGCAGCCACTGCCGAAAGTCCTTGGGCTTAGCCTGAAGCACCTCGCACACCCAGGCAAAACTGCCGGGGTAATACTCGTCGGAAGCGAACCAATCAAGAGCATCCTGCTGCCACAACTGCCACTCGCTGTTCGTGGCTTTAGGCGCAACGATGTCTCGGAAAGCCTGGAGAAGTATTCCGATCGCCAGGTTTCGTAATGATGGATCCGGCCTTTTGGGTTGAGGGTAGAGGCCTTCACTTTCGATAACGGATGCTTTCATCGTCTTGTAAAACTCTTTCTTAGGGACTGCAGGGCTTTCGACCAATGTCAAAAGACCTGTTTATGTCGCAATTAATTGGACGTTCCGAGCGGGTAAAAGTTTCGTTTTTTCTTCGTAAAACTCACCCACGAAGTGATTGCTTAAAAACGAATTAGGATGCTTTGTCGCGGCTTTCTGGTAGGTGCCTGCAAAGTGCGTTAGAATTCTTGGAGCAACAAAGGAGGCGACTGATGGCAGTGGAAAGAAACGATGCGGTGACTCTCAAAGGTAAGCCGTTCACGCTGATAGGCCCGGAGTTGAAGGTGGGTGACCGAGCCCCCGAGTTCGTCACAGTGGGCAAGGACCTGAAGCCCTTCACTTTCGACCAGACCAAGGGAAAGGTCAGAGTTTTCAGCGTCGTTCCCTCCCTGGACACCCCGGTCTGCGACGCCCAGACCCGGCGTTTCAACCAGGAGGCCGCGCAACTGTCCGGTGTTCAGGTCTATACGGTCAGCGTGGATCTCCCCTTCGCTCAGAGTCGTTGGTGCGCGGCCGCGGGAGTGGACAAGCTGATCATGCTGTCGGACCACAAGGACGCTTCCTTTGGCAGCAGCTACGGAACATTGATCAAAGAGCTGCGGTTGGACTCCAGGGCCATTTTCGTCGTCGACGAAAATGATGTGATCCGCCATGTCGAATACGTCAAGGAAATAGCCCAGCACCCGAACTACGAGTCCGCCCTCGAGGCAGCCAAAAAGGTAGCCAAAGGCCAGCCCGCCTAACGAATACGGAATGCGGAATGCGGAATCGGGAGTTTCGGGGACTCGAGAAGATTTTTTCTGGCATCCGGTTTTTATTCCGCATTCCGCATTCCGCACTCCGCATTCCGCATTCCGCATTCAGAGGAGGATATCAGTCAGCCGTCGCTTGGGGACATGGTGCACCTGTTGATTGTCCCGCCAATAACGGATATTCCCTCCCGGCTCAACCTCTTCCAGCTGGACTTTCTCGACCGGCAAGCCCAGCGCGAGCACCAGCAGAATTTCCAGGTGCTCCGGGATCCCGAGATCCCTTCGAAGTGCATCTCGCTTGATTGAGCCGATCATGCATCCGCCCAGGCCCTTTTCGGTTGCGGCAACCATGATGGATTGCGCGGCAATACCGTGATCACAGTCGAAGCTCGGGTGCACTTGCGTGTCACCGAGAATGACAATGTAGGCCGAGGGTCGCTCTCCGCTGGACGGCCCGTCCCAATCCTTCAGATAGCCCGCCCATGCCAGGTGAGGGAAGATCTTAGAGTTGAGTTCGGCCGTGTTTGCCAGGAGATACTTAAGCGGCTGACGGTTCCCCGCCGAAGCCGACAAGCGGGCGCAATCGACCAGGTCCTCGAGCTCTTCTCGGGTGATCGAGTAACTTTCCTCGAATCGTCGATAACTCCTTGTTTTAGTTATGAGTGCCTTGATCATGGGGGAGAATTATAGGCAAAGAGCGACTAATACGCGATCCATTCCTTAAGCGGCACACCGGTGACCCGAACCAACCTCACCCGGGCGGGCCGGCCCGGCCCAACACCTTCTCCGACAATAATCTCGTCTGTCCCGTCGTCATCGATATCGACCGCACCGACATTGCATCCGTGGGCCTCGCTGTCGCTTTCGACAGCGAATTCGCGGAACGGCCTTCCGTCCAGCTCTATTACCTGGACGATCGGCGGGTAACCCTTGAGGGGCCCGGGTGCTGACACCACTCCCACTTTGCCACCCCCGAGCCGCACTGTTGTGGCATTGACGCCGAAGGTTGTTTTTAGCGTCTCCAGAACCCGGAATGTCGCGGAACCAACATTATAAATCACTACGTGTGAGGGGTTTACAGCAATTGGAGATGCCCAGAGCACCAAAGAACTCAGGTGTCTGTCCCCATCGCAAAGGCCTGAAGCCCGTATGCCGTTGAACCAGCCGAGTCGTTCAAAATTCCAAGTCTCCCGTGCACCGGCAGTCGGATCGATTGCCGTTACCTCGGGCGGACTGCCGGGACCGGGCCCCGGAGCAAATAGAATCTGTCCGCATGCGACTGACACCCAGGCCCCGTAACTGCCTCCTTTGAGCCGGTGCTCCTTCAGCAAGCGTCCTGAGTGGTCGAAGATCCGGATCCACGGAGGGTTACTCGCTCCGGGCCCGGGCGCTACGACGATTTCGTCACCCGGTCCAAACCCCAGCTCGCCGACTGCGAGCTCGCCGGAGTAGCCAAACTCGGGAAAGGCGACCCACTCGCGCAGGCGCTTTCCCGTCGGGTCGAATACTCGAACCTTTGAAAGAGTGCCCCGATCCGGACCGGGCAGTGTGACGACGATCGGGTTTCCCTTTGCATCATAGCCGCCGGCGACTTTGACTCCCTGACCGTAGTAGTCGTAGCGATAACCAGGTCGTCCGACTTCGAACTGGCCGAGCACGCTGTACTTCATGAAAAACATCAGCAGCGTAACCAGTAGCGCCTGCGACAGCCAGGACCAGATAAAGTTAGGGAGCCGAAAGAAGAGCAGGCACCACAGCAAACCGCCAGCCAGCGACGCGAGCGCCAGCGGGACGTTCGGAAGATGAAAGAGCCCGAAAAGCGCAGCCGCGAGAACCGCTGCCGGAATAGTTCTCCCACCCAGCACTTCCTTGCTTCTGAGTCTGAGGAAATTCTGAAGCAGGTGTTGCTGCACCGCCGCCCATATGAAATACAGATAAACGTCACTCAGCCGATCGAGGCGGAAGGAGCCAAACAGGCCTCCCAGGATCACGATCCCGATTGCCGCGGGCAACGTCAGTGCTCCCCAGGTTCGACTCCCGACGAGAAAGTTGTCCAGTCGGAATCCCATGTCCGCCCGGGTATCGCGGTGGTACACGTGGTTGAAGACGAGGAGAAACACCGCGCCCGCGTAAGTTGCCGCCAGGAGCCAATAATGGTCGTACTGGAATCGTCCCCACCAGAGATAGCCCAGCACCAGTGTCGAAAAGGCCGCCAGGGAAATCAGGGATACGAGTCTACGCTTGCGGGTCACGGGGAAGCCCTTTCGAGAGCCGATCAGCCAGGGGGGCTGCTGTCACGACGACGAGGGGAGCCCCGTCGATGGGGTTCTGCGCCACCCTCACCTCCTCGCCGTAGACCGCTTCCAGGAATTCAGTTGCGATCACCTCTCGAGGATCCCCGGATTTGACCACGGTGCCCTTCGACATCAGCACCACCGTTCCGCAGAAAGAGGCGGTTGCCGACAAGTCGTGCGAAACCAACACGATAGTCATTTGCCGCTCTTCGTTCAAGTGGCTCAACAGTCGGAAAACGCGAAGCTGATGATGTATGTCGAGATGTGCGTCCGGCTCGTCGAGCAACATGACGGAGGGTTCCTGAGCGATTGCACGGGCGATGAGAACCAGCTGCCGCTCCCCGCTTGAAAGCTGAGTGATGGGCCTTTCTGCCAAATGCGAGGTTCCAGTCTTTTCGAGCGCCTCCTCGACCACTTGACCGTCCTCAGTCTGTCGACCAGACGAATGCGGGAAGCGACCCATCCGGACAACGTCGCGGACGGTGAAAGGGAACTCAAAGGTCCTTTCGTGGCTGACAACCGCCATACGCTGAGCTAGTTGCAGGCGGGTGTACTCGCCGAGGGGTTTGCCCTGGAAAAGGACCACCCCGCTCTCCGGCGTCAAGAGCCCGCTCATCAGCCGCAGCACCGTGCTCTTTCCGCTTCCGTTAGGGCCTACCAGACCGGTTATGCTTCCTGTCTCGATCTGGAGACTTAACCCGGCCATCCGAAAGCCAGCCGAGTACCGGAATGAGATGTTGTCGAGCTTGAGAATGCACATACACTGCCCACTGCCCACTGCCCACTGCCCCGGATCTCACAAGGCTCGGCAACCGGGCCGTAAAGCGGCGGATTCTGAAAAGCGAATCCGCCCTACGACTGACTGCCTTCGCACGCGGAGCGGTCGTAGGGCAGATTCGCTTTTCAGAATCCGCCGCTTTACGGCCCGGTTGCCGCTATCCGGCACCCCGGCTCGACCGCCGCTAAAACTCCCCGTGCTTGAGGCTTCGCCTCAGCAGATAGACAAAATACGGTGATCCAATCAGCGCCGTCAATGCTCCGACCGGGATCTCCAGAGGGGCGACTGCGGTTCTGGCCAGCGAATCGGCCAGAACCAGGAAAGTCGCGCCACCGATTGCCGACACCGGTATGAGGACACGGTGATTCGGCCCAAAAACCAGCCTCATCATGTGGGGGACTACCAGTCCGACGAACCCTATGAGGCCGGAGGCGGCGACCGCGGCGGCGACCATCGCTGACGCTGCGGCGAACAGAATCAGTTTGGTCCTCTCGACGTTCACCCCCAGGTGGAAGGCCGTTTCCTCTCCTTGGCTCATGAGATCAATTTCCTTGGAGTAGAGCCAGGACACGATGAAGCCGGCTGATATCATCGAGGCGGAAATGATCAGGAGCAGCGGGTCGGATTCTGTCAGGCTACCCAGCAGATAGAACAATGCGTTGGTCGATTCGCGGTAAAAGACCGAAAAGAAAACGTAAACCGCGGCATTGAAGAAGAGACTGACAATCACGCCGGCCAGAATCATCGTCTGGATCGGTGCCTTCCCTTCGCTTTGAGCGATTCTATAAACCAGCAGAATCGAGAGCAGCGCGAAGGCCAGGGCACAGAAATAGAGCGCGGAGAAGTGTCGGAATCCGAGCAGGTTGGCAACCATGACGCCGGCCGCCGCTGCGCTCGAGGTGCCCAGCATGAACGGGTCAGCCAGCGGGTTCCGGAGCAGGCCTTGGAACACGGCCCCCGATCCCGCGAGTCCGAAGCCGATAAAAACCCCGAGGATAACCCTCGGCAGACGAATCTGCCAAAGGATGGCACTCGGAGGATTCCAGACAGGGCCAAGCATCAGCCCGACGGCGATAACAGCGAGGAACAGGCAGCCGAGCAACGCGAATTTGTTTGAGCGGGTCATTGCCCGGCTTCTCCGCGTGTTTCCCGGGCGGCGGTTGGTCCCTCAGCGGCTGTTCTCTCAATGATGGCTGCCAATTGCTCGATGCCTTCAACCAGGCGGAAACTGCCGCGCGACAGCAGGTCGCGATTGAAATCATCGACTATTTGCCCGGTCCGGACGGCTCGGATTGCGCCCCAGCCCGGACGCGACGCGACCTCTGATCGCGAGGCGGAGAAGGCGATGACGAGATCCGGGTTTCGTCTGACAATCTCCTCCTTGGACGCAAGCAGCGAGGCAATGTCCATGTCTTCGAATATGTTACGTCCGCCTGCCAAAATGATTGCCTCATTTGTGTAGCTTCTGCGCCCGACCGTCCAGGACGGAGGGTCGATCTCCAGGTAGACGGACGGGCGACGTTCCAGTCGGCTCGCCCTCCGCTGTACGGCGGTGATGCGGTCACGCATCTGTTGAATCAGGTGGTTGGCTTGCTCTGGTCTGTCGAGCGCTTCGCCGACCTCTCCTATCAGCCGATCGATCTCGCCGATTGAAGCCGGACTTACTGTCTCTACCACTCGCAGGTCCATCCCGCGCAGTTTGGGGACAATCCGCGAAGAAGTCCAGCGTTCGGCCAGCACCAGAGTCGGGTTCAGGGCGACGATTCGTTCCGTGTTCGGGTTGATGAAATCTCCGATTCTCTCAACCCGCCTTGCCTCGGCTGGGTAGTTGCAGTAAGAGGTGACACCCACGAGCAGATGTCCGGCGCCAAGATCGTAAACCGTCTCGGTCAGGGTGGGCGAAAGCGAGACGATCCGCATTGTGGAAGGACCTGCCGGGGCAGGCGGCGGCTCGCGCAACGCAAGCCAGACAACGCCCGCCAGGATGGCGATCAAAAAGAGCCCTACGGCTGTACGCAACACACTCCCCTCACACCGAACAGTACCGGCCCCAGAGCCGCGTAAGGTGGTGTTGAAATGTGAACTCTTCTATTAATAGGCGGATAGACCTGCGAGTTCCCGGCGACATCAGCCCATAACAAGTCCATCAATACCTGTGGCCGAACGCACTTCTCCGACCTTATTCAACACCCCCGCTGCGTGCGCGGCTGTGAAAGAACTCCGATGCGCCGCCCGAGGAATCTAGAATCTTACCTTAATCCCCGCCCTGAAGTTGAACGGCAGAGCCGGGTAACCCAACGCCTCCTGGTAGCGCCTGTCGAGGACATTTTGAAACGTGCCGTACAGGTCGAGTGTGTCGGTCAGACGGCAGCCGGCGGACAAGTCCCAGCGCGTGTAGCCCTCCACTTCAAGCAGTCCCAGGCCGTAGAAATCGTTGTCGGCCCTATTGCTGACCATCACCAGCGAGGAATAGATGCGATAGCGGTCACGCGTCCAACCTCCCGACACCGCGCCCGAGTGGGTAGGCCGGCGCAGGAGCCTGGCGCCTTCTCGCAGAACCGGGTGGGTCGGATTCGCGCTCCGCAGAATCCGCGAATTCAAATACGTGTAAGACCCGGCGAGGTGAATGTCGCGAGAGACGGCCAGGCGGGAAGAATGCTCGATCCCCCATGCCTGGCTCTTCCCGATGTTGATGTAACGCCCTTCGAACGTCTGAAAATCAACCGTGACGAGGTCGATCTGATTAAGGAAGTGACTGTAGAACGCGTTTACCTCCGTCTGGACGCGTCCACCGCCCAGGTGCTGCTCGATCCCGACCTCCGCACTCTTTGTCCTCTCCGGCTTCAGATCCGGGTTTCCTTTGAAGTATGGATTCTGACTGTACGACTCGAGGAAGTTCGGTTCTTTGATTCCGAGCCCCGCGTTGAACTTCGGGCGCGTAAGACCCCAGAATCGCTCAGATTGGGCACTGCGAAGCAGGTAGGAGACCGATAGCCTAGGGCTCGCGGCAAAGCCGAAGCTCCCATTTCGGTCGAGCCTCAGACCGCCGGTCAGAGCCCAGCGCTCGCCTGGGAAGAACTGGTCCTGGAGATAGACTCCGGCGTTGTTCCTCGATGCCCGGACATCGCCCACCGTGCCTCGTTCCTGCTCCCAGTCGAGGCCTGCGGCCAGGAGATGACCGCCAACGTTCACGTCGCTCTGGTAGTTGAGCGCATTACGTCGGGTCGAGTTCAGGTAGGAATACGGAAAGTCAAACGAGGGATAAGCTGCTGTCCGGTCTTCGAAGGCTGGAATAAAGACTCCAGAATCGACGAGGTCCTCCGACAGAAGGCTGGTTGCGGAATGAGAGAAGAAAACGCTCTGCTTCCAACCGTCGCTCATCGTGTGGTCCCAGCCCAGGCCGAGCATGTTGTCGCGTTTTCTGTAGTTCTCCTCCAGGTCCGGAGGCCCGAAAAGCACTGGACCGGGCACACCTGCCCGACTCCGGTCGGTCCTTGCGATGAGGCTCAGGTTCGATTGAGAAGAGAGGGACACCGAGGCCCTTGACGCGAACGAGTTTTCGCGGAAGAACGCGTTGGGAACGGTGTTGTCGGTTTCAAAATGGCGAAAGTCGGTCGTAAGCCCAAACCGCTTGTTGCCTCCGAAAAGCGACAGTGCGCCCGTCCCCTGGCCGTGGTTTCCGAGATCCGCTCGAAGCTCACCGTGCGGGCGGCCTCCTTCTCTGGGCGGCTTGCGGCTGAAGAGCTGAATCACGCCGCTGATCGCGTCGGATCCGTACAGGGCACTCTGCGGGCCGCGTACCACCTCGATCCTTTCGACATTGGTCAAGCCAAGATTCGAAATCTCCAGCGAACCGCCCGGCTGGTTTATCGGCATGCCGTCGACCAGGACCCGCGAATAATCGGATTCTCCCCCTCGGATAAAGAGGCTCGTGACCGAGCCCGGCTGCCCCGTCTGTAGAATGTGCACTCCCGGGACGGTTCGCAGGAGATCGCCAATGGTTAGTGCCTGGCGCACTTCGAGCTCCTCCCGCCCGATGACACTGACACTGTTTCCGAGAAGCGTCTGGCTGCTTTCGGTCCGCGTCGCTGTCACCACGACCGTTTCTTTCAGGACGTCGGGGTGAACGGTCAGATCATGGATGAGGTCCTCTTCCACCCGCACGACCAGGCGTTCGGACGTCTGCTCGAACCCGAGCTCAAGGATGCGGATGGTGTACGTGCCGGAGGCGAGGCGGTCAAACCGGTATCCGCCGTCCTCCTGGCTCAGTTGCGACGCTTGCCGCCCAGATTCGCCGCTGAGCATCACGCGGACGCCTGGAAGCGGCCGCTTGTTCGGATCCAAAACGCGACCGGACAGAGAACCGGCCGAAACGAGACCGCTCAGACACAAACTGACCAGTAAAACCAAGGCAGTACGAGAGACAGACATGGGGCCCTCCCGGGTGCAATCGCACCCAAGCAGCGCCAGCCGGGTTGTTTGGTGAACCAACAGGCATTCCCAACCCCTTGACGCGAAGAGTTGTTAACCGAGGACCAAATGGGGCAGGTTTCCTGGCTGACGGCTCAAAGCGCGATCCCCAAAGCCTTCCCCGTAACGAGTGGCCGGATGACTCCATCCTGTTGAGGTTCGCTCGCCGATCACAGTGGCGCGACCGTGCGGGACTTTCACCCGCTTCCCTTTTCGCACCCCATCGGTTCGAACAAATCGACAAGAGGAGGTTATCAGATCGTTCGCGGGCAAACAAGACGAGAAACCAGACGAGAAACCAGACACGGAAACGAAGCCGTATAATGGCTAGGCAGATATGCAGGTACGCATCGGCATCGCAGGCTCGGGACGTGTTGCTCAGGCCTTGGGCCGGGTTTTGGCGGACAAGGGCGAGAACGTTGTCGCAATCGCGAGCCGGCAAAAAGAACACGCCTCGGCGGCCGCCCGTTTTGTTCACCATGGGGTCCGTCCGGTCAGATACGACGAACTGGCCGGGCTCTGCGACCGGGTCCTGATCGCCGTCAGCGACGACGCCGTCGAAGCGGTCGCCCAAACGATCGCCGCGGCGCGATTCCAAGGCGGGATCGTTTTGCACACCTCCGGCCTGCATGGATGCGCGGTTCTCCGTTCGCTCGATCGGACCGGGAACTCAACCGGAAGCATGCACCCGCTGCAGACGGTTCCGAACCCGGAGCAAGGCGCGGCGGCTCTTGTCGGAGCCTTCTTTGCCGTCAGCGGCGACCCGGTTGCGGTAACATGGGCTACGGAACTTGTCGAGAAGCTGGGAGGCAGACCAGTCAGAATCAGTGACGAGCAGAAGCCCCTTTATCACGCGGCGGCGGTGATCGCGTCGAACTATACCGTCGTGCTGGTTTATGCGGCCTGCCGACTTATGGAGCAGGCGGGGTTCAAGCGTCAGGAGGCTCTTGCCGCCCTGAGACCGCTCGTGACCACGACTGCCGCCAATGCGCTGAACGATCCGGTTGCGGCTCTGACCGGCCCCGTCGCCAGGGGCGACCTGTTTACACTGCAACAACACCTGAAAGCGCTCGACAGGTCTGGTATCATGAGCTTTGCCGATTTTTACCGGGCTGCGGGGCTTGTTGCACTCCAGATAGCGGAGCAGAAGGGACTCGATAAACAACAGTCAGCGCGGATCGACGAGCTTTTCAGGGCCGAGGAGTCCGGGAAACAGGCCAACGATCCGGTTGCCCGCGATGAAGAGGCGAAAGCAACCGACGGGACCTAGACGCGCGGCGACCGGACCATTCTGTCCCACCGCCTTTCTCGCGAGGGCTCTTTTCACACAGGCAGCGACATGAAACAGGTACGCGTAACCGATCTCAAGGCAATGAAGCAGCGTCACGAGAAAATCTCGGTTCTGACTGCCTACGACTCGGCCATGGCCGGATTATTCGATCGGGCGGGCATTGACGTTCTTCTCGTCGGTGATTCGGTCGGCATGGTCGTCCTCGGCTACGAAAACACGATCCCGGTTACGCTTGATGACATGCTCCACCACACAAAGGCGGTCACCCGTGTAGTGAAACGGGCGCTGGTGGTCTCCGACATGCCTTTCCTGACGTATCAGGTGACGATTCCCGAGGCGATTCGCAACGCCGGTCGCCTTCTCCAGGAGGGCGGAGCGGCCGCGGTGAAAATCGAGGGCGGACAGCCGGTGGTCGAACTGACCCGACGCCTTGTGGAGATCGGAATACCGGTCATGGGTCACCTTGGCCTCACGCCTCAATCTGTCCACCAGATGGGCGGGTTTCGAATGCAGGCCCGCACCGACCGCGCAGCGGCGCGCCTGGTCGATGACGCAAGATGCCTGGAAGAAGCGGGCGCGTTCTCGATCGTACTCGAGTCGATCCCCGAGGAGGTGGCCGCGACGGTGAGCGACGCGCTTGGGATTCCTACGATCGGCATCGGCGCCGGGCCCCACTGCGACGGACAGGTCCTTGTCAGCTACGACATCCTCGGGCTGTCCACGTACGCGCCCTCCTTCGTCAAACAGTACGCGCGTCTCGGCGAGACCGTGCTCCAGGCGGCTCAGGACTATTCGCGGGAAGTGAAATCGGGCGCTTTCCCAGCCAGGAAGTCGCGCACCAGGGAAGAGGTGGAGCCCAAATGACACATCTGGCTGATTCGATCCGGTCGATCAGGCAGATGGTCGCAGCCGCAAAAGCAGAAGGGAAGCTGATCGGCCTGGTTCCCACGATGGGTGCGCTTCATGTCGGTCATGCCCGGTTGATCCAGCAGGCCCGCCAGGAGTCGGGGTTCGTCGTCGCCTCGATATTCGTGAACCCTCTTCAATTCGGGCCCGGCGAAGACTTCGAGAAGTACCCCAGGGATCTGGACAAGGACGTCGAAAAGTGTCAGTCGCTGGGCGTTGATGCTGTATTCGCGCCACCGGTCGAAGTGCTCTACCCCGGGACGCCTCTCACGTTTGTCGAAGTTGCCAAGGTTACCGAAGGTCTCTGCGGTCGCTTCCGTCCCGGGCACTTCCGGGGAGTCACCACCGTTGTGCTCAAGCTGCTGAATATCGTCCAGCCGCACCGAGCCTACTTTGGCGAAAAAGACGCCCAACAGCTCGCCGCTATCAAGCGCATGGTCATCGACCTTGATCTCCCGGTCGAAGTGATCGGCGTACCGACGGTTCGGGAGCCGGACGGATTGGCTATGAGCTCGCGCAACCGTTATCTCACCCCCGAGCAACGCCTGGCCGCCCCGACACTCTACCGTGCGTTGCAGGCCGCGGGGCAAACGATCGCCGCCGGCGTTCGCGACCCCGCCCAGGTCAGGCAGGCGGCCCTCAGCATGCTCGAGTGTGAACGCCAGATCGAACCCCAGTACGTGGAAGTAGTCGACGCGGAACTGATGACCCCGGTCGAAATCATCGAGAAGCCGGTGCGCATTGCTGCGGCCGTCTGGCTCGGATCCACGCGCCTGATTGATAATATCTATTGCGAGGTAAAGTAACGCCGCATGTTTCGAATGATGTGCAAGTCGAAGATTCACCGGGCAACCATTACGGATGCCAATCTTCAATACCCGGGCAGCCTGACGGTTGACCGGGATCTCATGGATGCGGCCGACCTGCTCCCGGCGGAGCAGGTGCAGGTCGTCAACATCAACAACGGCGCCCGTTTCGAGACTTACGTCATTGAAGGCAGAGCCGGATCGGGTGAAATCTGCCTGAACGGCGCCGCCGCCCGCCTGGGTCACCCCGGCGACAAGATCATCATTATTTCTTACAGCCTTCTTGAAGACGCGGCAGCTCGGGCACACGAGCCGATTGTCGTGCATGTCGACGAACGCAACCGGATCCAAGCGACGACTCCCGCCGGCGTAATCCAACGCTGACCGCCAGCACGCGAACGAACACCAACGGAACATCCGATGTCCCCAACCGGGCCGAAAAGCGGCGGATTCTGAACGGCGAATCCGCCCTACGACCGCCCGCCGTGCGGAAGCAATCAGTTGTAGGGCGGATTCGTCTTTTCAGAATCCGCCGCTTTCCGGCCCGGTTGGCGACGCCGACTGCTCCTTTTTGATGAAAAACACAACAATCCGGGCGCCAGCGTTGTGTATTGTTTCTACAACGCCTCTAACCCATTGATATCGCGCTGTCTGGCCGCCTCGCCGAGTCCGTCTCGCACCTGATGCGGATTCCCGGGTAGTTGATAATTTCAACACCTGCCAAATCAAGCCCTGTCTAATAAACTCAATAGCTCCAACATTTTATTGCTCGGTGATCTTGATTTTTTAGTCTGGTACGGGACTTGCTTAACCTGTATAGCGAAGCGAGTAATGCGGAGAACCTAGACATGAAAAAGGAAAGCGGTCCGGGCGGGATTTTTGACGATTTCCAGCAGTGCGTATGGATGACCGCTGGAGTTGTGGATTACAAGCTCTGCAATCGAAACTTCGAGTGTGACGACTGTCCGCTTGACGTTGGAATCAGGAAGGCGGCGGGGGGGCGGCACGGGACCGACACACACGGCCAACGGCACGGTTCCAAGGACCGCGGGGTTCTCGAGGAATTGACCAGGAAGGTAGAGGGTTACCTCGTGCCGAACGGGCTCTTCTACCACCGGCGCCACGCCTGGATGAGGATCGAAGAAGGCGGGCGCGTGCGGGTCGGCTTGGATGATTTCGGGCAGCGCCTCGTGGGGCGAGTGTATTCGATCGGACTTCCTCCGACCGGCAGCAGGGTGCGGCTGGGCCAACCTGTCTGGACAATCGTTCACCGGGCGGGTGAGACCGATTTGTGCGCGCCGGTCAACGGGGTCATCGTCGAAGTCAACGACAAACTGACTCAACAGCCATCGCTTGTAAACCGCGATTCCTACGGCTCTGGAGCGGCTTTTGTGCTGCAGCCGACTGGTCTGGCCGAAGACCTTGGCAATCTTTTCTACGGCAAGCAGGTCGAGCGCTGGTTTCACGCCGAGATTGAAGACCTTCACGCACAGCTGTTTCGGCTGGTCAGCGGTGCCAGCCCGGCTTTAGGTCAGACGGTCCAGGACGGGGGGATGCCGATCGAAGATCTTTCGGCGGCCGTTGATCCTGACCGGCTGCAGGCTCTGATCGATCATTTTCTCTCGGCCAAACGTGGGCTCAGGAGTGAACTCGAAGGACAAAGGGATTGAATGGAGGGGTTTGAACATGGTTCCGATATTCGTAATAGCAACCGTAGTGGTCTTCATACTTGCCGATGGGATTCTCCAGTGGTCGAGGGCTCGCAAGAAAGAAGCAGTGCCGGAGATGGCAGGTGTCCCCGGTCTTGAGCTGGCGAGTGTGCAAGCGCCGGCGGGGTTCTTTCTGGATTCGGGCCACACCTGGCTGGGACTAGAGCCGAACGGCGAGGCCAAGATCGGTCTGGATGGTTTTGTACGGCGGGTCCTCGGTCGCATTGACAAGGCAGAGATGCCGGCGCAGGGACAGGCTGTCAGACGTGGTCAGCAGTTGTTCTCGGTCAGCCAGGGCGGCCGAAAAGCGATTTTCCGGTCACCTATCGACGGAATCGTCGGATTGGTCAACCAGGCTGTTGTCCGGGATCCAGGTTTGATCGCCACCGATCCATACGAGCGCGGCTGGATTTGCACGGTCGAACCGGAGGCCCTTTCCCGAGACCTGAAAGTTTTGAAGATTGGGGAAGACAGCCGGTCGTGGCTCGCCAACGAAATCCAGCGATTCAAAGACTTCTTTGCCACCTTGTCGGTTCAGCACATGGCCCTGGGCCCGGTTGTCCAGGATGGTGGGCAGGTGACCGGCGGTGTTCTGGAAGCCATGGACGACCAGGCATGGGAAAGATTCAATGAGGATTTCCTGAAAACCGCCCCGGAGGCGGAACAGGCGCACTCCTGAAGCAGTCCGTCGGGGGCCCTCGGTTGGCCCCCGAAGAATCATTCCTTGAAATGAAAAGGTGAAATCGAAGATCCAGCACCAGACGGGAGCTGGACGACCAAGGAGAGTCTCATGTCGACAGCAAGCGGGACAGGAAGGAAAGGGATACTGCTGGACACCACGCGATGCGTGGGTTGCGGCGCCTGTTACCAGGCCTGCAAGGAACAAAACCAGCTTCCGAAGACGGCCGACAGCTTTCTTCAGGACAACCTGAGTGCCAACACCTTCACGGTAGTCAACAACCGATCAGGCCGATTTGTCCGCAGGATGTGCATGCACTGCGAAGAGCCCACATGCGCGTCGGTTTGCCCGGTTGGGGCCTTGCAGAAAACAGCCTCTGGCGCGGTCGTGTACGCGAAAGAAAAATGCATCGGTTGCCGTTACTGCATGCAGGCTTGCCCGTTCGGGATCCCGAAGTACGAGTGGGAGAGCACTTTCCCGTACGTCAAGAAGTGCGATATGTGCTCGGGACGTCAGGCCAAAGGATTGGCGACCGCCTGCGCCACGGCCTGCCCGACCGGCGCCACGCAGTTCGGCGATCGCGAGCAGCTGATTCGCGAAGCGAAGCAGCGCATGGCGGCCAATCCCGGTCGTTACTCCGGTCACATCTTCGGCCTGGAAGAAGTCGGCGGTACATCAGTCATGGTGATTTCCGACGTGTCGGCCGCGCAGCTGGGCTATCCCGACAACCTGGGCAAGGAGCCGCTTCCTCAGTTGACCTGGAACGTTCTTGAGAAGATACCGAAGGCGGTCAGTTTCGGAGGAGTCCTTCTGGGTGGCATCTGGTGGATCACCAAGAGGCGCCAGGAGGTTGCGAAGGCAGAGGGCAAACTGCGCCGTGAGCTGCCGAAAAGGGAGGAGTTATGAAGACGAAGCTTTTCTCGATGTCTCGCATTTCGGTCTGGCACGCGGTGCTGGTGGGAATTCTTGGCGCCGGCTTGTACAGCACCTACGTCCGGTTCTTTCACGGCCTGGGCGCCAGCACGGCTCTGCGGGACGGTTTCCCCTGGGGGATCTGGATTGGCTTCGACGTCATGTGCGGCGTCGCCCTTGCGGCCGGCGGGTTTACCATCAGCGCGGCCGTGTACGTTTTCCACGCCGATCGGTTCAAGCCGATCATTCGGCCCACTATTCTGACTGCATTCCTGGGTTACCTGCTCGTCTGCGTGGGGCTGATGTTCGACCTCGGGCATCCGTGGCGGATCTGGCATGCGATTGTCATGTGGAACCCGCACTCGGTCATGTTTGAGGTGGCCTGGTGCGTCATGCTCTACTCCACGGTTCTTGCCCTGGAGTTCAGCCCGATCTTCTTCGAGGGCGTTGGCTGGAAGAAGGCGGCCGACGCGGTTCATCAGCTGATCGTTCCGCTGGTCATTCTGGGTGTCCTGCTCTCGATGCTGCACCAGAGCTCGCTCGGCACGCTCTTCCTGATCCTGCCGACCAAACTGCATCCGCTCTGGTACTCGCCGATTCTTCCCATTTTCTTCTTCATATCGGCAATCGCGCTCGGCTGCGGAATGACGATATTAGAGTCCTTCCTCAGCTATCGTGCGTTCCGCAAACGCATCGAAATGCACATCCTGAGTGATCTCGGCAAGGTGATGGCTGTTGCCCTGATGCTGTACCTGTTCGTGAAGTACCTGGACCTGAGCAGCCGGGGAGTGCTCGGGCTGGCCTTCCAGCCGACATACGAGGGACGGATGTTCCTCTTCGAGATGGCATTGGGGGTGGTCGCGCCGCTGATCCTCCTGTTGATCAACCGTGTGCGCAGGGACGAGTTCGGACTGTTCGCGATTGCCTGCATGGTTGTCCTGGGAACTGTGACCAACCGCTTGAACGTGGCCACGACCGGGTTGGAATCGTATGCCGGGCAGTACTTCCCCAGCTGGATGGAGTTGTCCATCACCGCGATGATCGTCTCCGTGGGGTTTGTGGCTTTCGGTCTGGCCGTGAAGTATCTTCCGGTCTTTCCGAAGGAAGAGCTCGAAGCCGAGTCCCGGCTGCCGGTGCCACTGCTGCCGTTCGTTGATGCCCTGGCCCGTCCTCTGGGCCGGCCGGTCATGACGGTTTTCGTAGCGACCGTTGTGCTGGTGATCGCGATGAGCACGCTGGCTTACAGTGGTCTCCTGGCCCGGAAGCAAGTCACTGCCGAACCGCCGGTTCAACAGCCGGACATTTCGGCAGGGTTGGCTGAGATGAACTTTCGTGAGGTGCTGATAACGAAGGGGTCAGAGAGCCCCGGGCAGGTGACGTTCAACCACGCCACGCACGTGGATATGGAAAAACCGGCCTGTGCCGATTGTCACTCGCAACGTTTCCGCATCCTCAAGACGACAGCACTTCCGGCAAAGGTCGACATGCATGACGATCAGCATTGCGGCTCCTGCCACGACGGCAAGAAGACGAGCTTCAATGTGAGCGAAGACTGCGAAACCTGCCACTCGGGACAATAACAACACGGAGAACACGGACCGTCACGGACTGACGCGGATTGACACGGATCAGCGGCTGGAAAGCCGGTCCATGTCAGTCCGTTATTGTCCGTGTCTGTCCGTGTCTGCCCGTTTTTGTCCGTGATTCCCGAGTTGTTGAAATTTCCCACACAGGAACCCCACGACAATTTATACTGGTGTCGGAATTAACACGTGGTTTACCAGAAGATAAGGAAGCTTACATTCAGTCTAAGTCTCAAACTGAGCGTCTGTCTTGTCGGCAGCATGATCGCCATTTTCTTGCTGCTCGGTTACTGGCATATTTCCCTGCATGAAAAGGACTTGGAGGAGCTCACCTTCCAGAGTGCTGAACGAATCAGCGACGCGATCAAAAACAGCACCCGTTACAGCATGATGAAGAATCATCGCGACGAGGTGTTCCAGATTATCCGTACCATGGGCTCGGAGCCGGGCATGAACAAGATCCGGATCTTCAACCAGGACGGTGGGATCCGGGTCTCTACAGATGAGAGCGAAGTCGACACCCAGGTGGATAAGCGCGCTGAAGCCTGCTATGCCTGCCATGTGCAGGAGCAGCCGTTAACCCGGTTGAACCGGCCGGACCGCGTCCGAATCTACCATTCGGCCAGCGGCGAGCGCATCCTTGGACTGATCAACCCGATCGAAAACAGCCCGGATTGCGAGGGTGCCGGGTGCCACGCGAGCGTTGCCGATCAGAAAGTCCTCGGCGTGCTCGACGTAACCATGTCGCTGGCCAAAGCGGACGCCATGATCGCATCTGGTCGGAGGCAAATGATCGCGACCGTCGGGATCTCGATTGCTCTCATTTCGGCTGTATTCGCCGCACTCATCTGGTTCATGGTCTATCGGCCGGTTCACCGTCTGCGTCTCGGAATCCAACAGGTCGCTGCCGGGGAGCTTAACCACAAAATCGAGGTGTCTTCCCGGGATGAAATCGGGGATCTGGCTGCGTCGTTCAACCAGATGACTGAAGAGCTGAAGCGAGCTAAGGATCAGGTAGCGGAATGGACCAGGAGCCTGGAGGACCGTGTCGAGCAGAAGACGGAGCAGCTCCAGAGAGCTCACCAGAGGATGATCAAGATCGAGCGAATGGCGTCGATGGGTCAGCTGGCCGCTATCGTCGCCCACGAGGTCAACAATCCGCTGGCCGGGATCTTGACCTACGCGAGGCTTCTCATTAAGCGAAGTCGGAACAGCGAGTGGTCGGTGAGCCAGGTTACGGAGATGCGCGAGGACCTGGAGCTGATCGCTAACGAAGCATCGCGGTGCGGCGAAATCGTAAAAGGCCTGCTCCAGTTCTCGCGACAGAGCAAGAAGAACTACCAGCCCAATGACCTGAACCAGCTCATCCGGGAATCGCTGCGCCTGATCAAGCACAAGCTTGACCTGATGAACATCCAGACCACCGCCTGCCTGCAGCCGGATATCCCGCCTATCGTCTGCGACGCCCAGGAAATCCGCCAGGCGCTTGTTGCAATTCTCATCAACGCTTGTGAAGCGGTCTCGCCCAACGAGGGGTTTGTTGAAGCGGGCACGCGTAACCGGGTGGATCTCGGGGTCGTTGAGATCTGGGTCCGGGACAACGGTGTGGGGATGGACGAGGAGACTCAGAAGCACATCTTCGAGCCTTTTTTCACGACGAAGGAGCACGGCAAGGGCGTCGGGCTCGGTCTGGCTGCCGTAATCGGCATCGTCAACCAGCACTCCGGGGAGATCGACGTCGAGTCGCGGCCCGGAGTCGGGACCACCTTTACCATCCGGCTGCCGCTGACCTCTGAGGCCGCGGCCACTCCGGATGCGAAGGCCGCGGTACTGTAGGGCTTGTTTTAACGGGTCGCGTTCGCAGTGCTCTCTTCAGAGCTGCGCACGCAGCGCTTTTCAGCGGAGTAAGCGGGTTCCCGTCGCAGAAGAACCCGCTCCGCTGAAAAGCGCTGCGTGCGCGGCTCTGAAAAGACAGTGCTTGGGCGCGATGGAAGAACTGGGCGAACCTTGAGGGAAGGGTGATGGAGGTTAAAGTTAAGGCGCGAATTCTGATTGTGGATGACGAGCTGATCGTGCGCAGGTCACTGGCCAGCTGGTTCCAGGAAGAGGGCTACTCCGTCGACACCGCCGAATCAGGCAAACAGACCCTTGAAAAGCTTGTCGAACAGGATTGGGACGTCTTCCTGTTGGACATCAAGATGCCGGGGATGGACGGCCTCGAGTTGCAGAAGAAGATCCGGGAGGTTCACCCCGAGGCTACGGTCGTCATCATGACCGCCTACGCCTCGGTTGAAACTGCGGTCGAAGCAATGAAGCAAGGGGCTTACGACTACATTGTCAAGCCGTTCGAGCCGGAAGATCTCGAGCACATCGTGCGTAACGCGGTGGAACGTCGTCAGTTGCTGGCCGCCAACACGAAGCTGCGCGAGAAGATCGACGAGATGAGCCCGTACCACGGGGTGATCGGGCGAAGTGCAGCGATCAAGAAGGTGTTGGATGAGGTCCGGATGGTTGCCGAGTCCGACACCACGGTCCTGATTCGAGGCGAAAGCGGGACGGGGAAGGAAGTCATTGCCCGGGCGATCCACGCGACCAGCCTTCGCCGCTACATGCCGGTCGTAGTCGTGAATTGCGGGGCGCTGGCCGAAGGAGTCCTGGAAAGCGAGCTGTTCGGCCACGAAAAAGGCGCATTCACCGGCGCCCAATATCGACGCAAAGGCAAGTTCGAGATGGCGGATGGAGGTACTCTTTTCCTCGACGAGATCGGCGACATCAGCCTCAAAACGCAGGTGGATCTCCTTCGGGTCCTCGAAGAAAGAAAAATCGCTCGCGTTGGAGGCAACACTTATATCCCCGTGGACTTCCGTCTGATTGCCGCAACCAACAAGAACCTGGAAGAAATGGTGGCGGAAGGATCGTTTCGCGAGGATCTCTACTACCGCCTGAATGTGTTTTCCCTCTATCTGCCTCCTCTGCGCGAAAGGCGCGACGACATCTCGTTGCTGATCGAGCATTTTCTCCGAAGGTTCTCGCAAACCATGAATCGGCCGCAGCCGACGATTTCCAAGGAAGCCATGCAGCTCATGGTTGCGCATGACTGGCCGGGCAATGTGCGGGAGCTCCAAAACGCCATGGAACGGGCCGTTTTGGTTTGCCGCACTGGCGAGATCGAACCGAAGGATCTTCCGTTCGTATCCGACGAGGCGCAGAATCCCGGGTCCGGGAAGTCGCTCGCCGACGCGGAGAACATCCACATTCGACGAATCCTCGAGGAATCCGAATGGAATATCTCCCGCGCAGCTCGCCTTCTCGAGATTGATCGAGTCACGCTGTACAACAAGATGAAGAGGTACGGGATTACGCGCGATTGACGGCGAACCGGCCGGCCTTAACGCCGGGGTTGTAAGTGGAAAACGCAGGCGGTCGTTTGCATGCCTGAGATTCACCTTGTTCGGGTTGGTAAAGTCGAACCGGACGTCGTCGATTTCCTTTCCATGGCTCTCCCGGACATTTTCGGCATGGAATCTCGCGTGTCTCCCCACAGCCTCGACCCGAGCCAGGCCTTCAACCAGGTGCGTCAGCAATACAACTCGATGGATGTCCTGCTCGGACTCTCCAGGCTGCAGTCTCGGGCCGGCGACAAGGTCCTCGGCCTCACCTCCGTCGATCTATTCATACCGATTCTAACTTTCGTGTTCGGGCAGGCGCAGCTGAACAACCGGCTCGCGGTCATGTCGACACACCGCCTCCAGCAGCGCTTCTACGGCCTCCCTGACGATGACGACTTGTTTCTCAGGCGATGTGAGAAGGAAGCGGTTCATGAACTGGGCCATACGTTTGGCCTGGTTCACTGCACGGTCTTCGACTGCGTCATGCACTTCTCCAACTCGGTTGATGAGGTGGATGTCAAGTCGAGCGCCTTCTGCCCGGACTGCGAGACAAGGAGACTGGGATACAGGGAGACAAGGAGACTGTCGGAGCCGCGCGCGCAAAGAGGGTGATGGCACAGGGTATCGAGCTGCCGAGTAGGACGGAACCGCAAACGGAGCGCTTTTCGCGGAGTGCGCGGATGGTCCCCACAAGCAAGCAGCTCCGAGCCAGGCGTCGCTTATGGATACACAATCCGCGCGCTACGCGAAAGCGCTTCGCTTGCGGTGCTGTTCGGCTCGACGAACCAATTGGTTTTGCTTGGGATATTGACGTGGGCGGGGAATCGGTGCAAAAAAAAGAGCGAACCAGAGAACCAAGAATGTCTATGGCATCCCAGGCTCTTTAAAAATTCCGGCCCTCTGGTACGCTCCCTCGACCTTCACAAACGAGGTCGTTCTATCCAATGACCCAAGTCAATTGCTCGACTCGAATCGCCGTACTTAGTAGCAATTCCCATGCCGTTTTTTCACAACCGGGGATAACTATCGTATTTGGAGTAACTTGCGGATGTGCTGGGGCCTTAATCCGCGGACAGTCCGTCCGCCAGCCATTCAAAAAAATGGTCCCACGGGGGGCACGCTGGCGCTAATTGCCTGTTGCACTAAGGGATCCCGTCGAATCCAAGATTTTGAATCGCGCTAATCCCCCCGATTTACGAACATAACTCTTCGCTTTCCCGTCCTCTTGTCTCCCCTTTCTCCCCGTCTCTTTTCTGCTGTTTGACAGCCGACGGAACGTCAGAGTAAAAAGGAGCGTTATTGGAATCTTGGACTCCATTTGCCGTGCGGTTTTCTAGAAAGGCGGAGCGTGTGATTTTTCTCGGTGTTGATTGCGGGACGCAGAGTCTGAAAATTATCGCGTGGGACAGTGATACCGGCGCGGTGTCGTCAGCCGCCCAGGCGTACGATCTGATTGAAGGGCTGCCGCCTGGCCACAAGGAGCAGCACCCGTCTTGGTGGATCGATGCCCTGCACAACTGTATCAAACAGCTAAGGGAGGCCGGTGTCGATCTGAAGACGGTCGCGGCGATTGGGGTTTCCGGCCAGCAGCACGGGCTTGTAGTGCTCGATTCGGACAAGCTACCGATTCGAGCATCCAAACTTTGGTGCGATACGAGTACCGCTTCCCAATGCCGGCAAATCATGGATTCAACCGGGGGCGAGGCGGAGTACAAGCGCGAGATCGGGAACAGCCTGCCGCCCGGTTTTACCGCCTCCAAGATCCTCTGGCTGAAACAGAACGAACCCGAAAAT
This sequence comes from uncultured Acidobacteriota bacterium, assembly GCA_964421755.1. Taxonomy (GTDB): domain Bacteria; phylum Acidobacteriota; class UBA6911; order RPQK01; family RPQK01; genus CAVUUN01. The sequence continues at coordinate 15,525 of CAYQYP010000260.1, read as the reverse complement.
TACGCAAGGGTTGCCCATATCCTCCTGCCGCATGACTATCTGAACTTTTATCTGACTGGGAGGTTCACCGCCGAAGCCGGCGACGCTTCGGGTACAGGGTATTTCCGCGTCCGCGAGCGCGACTGGTCTCGGGCGTCCCTGCAGGCGATCGACCCGGACCGCGACCTGCTCGCGTGCCTGCCACCGCTGATCCAGTCGGGCGAACCGGCCGGCCGAATCCGTGCCGACTTGGCGTCGGAATGGGGTATGAACCCGCAAGCCCTCGTCAGCTCCGGCGGCGGGGACAACATGATGGGAGCGATCGGGTCCGGGAATGTAACGCCAGGGACCGTGACAGTGAGTCTCGGGACATCCGGTACGCTTTACAGCTTCAGTTCCGTGCCCGTGATCGACCCCATGGGGGAAATTGCCGCTTTTTGCGACAGCACGGGTGGATGGCTGCCCCTCGGCTGTACGATGAACGTGACGGTCGCCACCGAGATGGTTCGTTCTGCTTTCCTGCCGGGCAGTCATCACGATTTCAACAGGGCTATCGAAGGGGTTCCGCCCGGCGCGGATGGACTTGTTTTAGTTCCTTACCTCGAGGGAGAGCGAATGCCCAATGTGCCGGATGGCACGGGCGTTTTGCTCGGACTCCGCCCGGGGACGGCCACACCCGCTCATTTCGCGCGGGCCGCGATGGAAGGCGTGACCTTCGGACTGTATTACGGCATGGAACGGATGCGTGAGCTCGGTATTGCTCCGTCGGAAATACGGCTGATCGGGGGAGGGGCGCGCAGCGGCGTCTGGCGGAAAATCGTGGCAGACGTGTTTCAGGTTCCGGTTGTGTGCCCTGAGAACCAGGAAGGGCCTGCTTTCGGCGCAGCTCTCCAGGCGCTCTGGGCGGTTTCAGGCGAAGATATCCGGGCGATCGTGGCGCGAAACGTGAAACTGGATGAGTCGACCCGGGAGTGCCCGGAGTGGAAGCGAAGCGAGATCTACCGCGAGCTGTATGCCTTGTATAAGCAGTTCAGCGGAGAACTGATCGCCGGCGGAGTTTTCGCGAAACACCGCGCATTCATCCAACGTAAGGCGTAGGAAAGGACCTCAAGGACCTCAAGGACAACAAGGACCACAAGGACGACAAGGACTCGGAAATAATCGGTAGGTTCCTCCTCGTCGTTGATGTCCTTGAGGTACTTGCTGTCGTTGGGGTTCGGCTATCCTTCCGCTAAGTCCAGTTCCGCACGAAGCACCGTGACTGCCTGGCCCCTGATGAAGACCCGGTCCTCGCAGGTTTCCACTTCCAGGACGCCGCCACGGGCCGAAGCCTGAAAAGCCTTCATTGATGTCTTGCCCAATCGTTCGGCCCAGTAGGGCGCAAGGCAACAGTGGGCCGAGCCGGTCACCGGGTCCTCGTCGATTCCAACGGCAGGCGCGAAGAACCGCGAAACGAAGTCAAACTCCGATGAATCAGCGCGGCTGGTGACAACGACGCCGCGTTCGGTGGCTGACCCGAGGGCGGCAAAATCCGGCTCCATTTCGCGGACCAACTTCTCGCTCTCCATCTCGAAGAAGTAATCCCAACGGTTACGGCCGGCGAAAACGATCCCGCCGGATCGCAGGCTGTCGGGCACATCGGCAGGCGGCTGAAACTCGTATGGCGCTTCCACCGGGAAATCCAACTGGATCCACCCTTTGGCCGACCGGCAGGCCTTGAGGCGCCCGCTGCGCGTCTCGAATGCCAGCATGGTGTTCGGTGCTGCGAAACCCTCGGAGAGGAGAACGTGGGCAGTCGCCAGCGTCGCGTGGCCGCATAGATCAACTTCGACCTTGGGAGTAAACCATCGAAGCAGATGCGAGTCGCCTTCGGGTCTGACAAAGGCGGTCTCGGACAGGTTCATCTCCGCGGCAATCTTCTGCATCAGGCTCGGTTCGAGATCCGTTTCAAGCACACAGACGGCGGCCGGATTGCCCGCGAACGGAACAGCGGTAAAAGCGTCGACTTGGAACAGGGGCAGTTTCATGCCCCGATATTATGAGACACGGAAGGCAACGGAAGAAGACCGAAGAACACGGAAATAAACTGGCTATTTCTTGGTCGCCGCCGCTTGTGGCTGGCTCAGTGTGAGCACGAAGGCGGAAACGGCCTTGATCTCTTCTTTCGAGAGCCGGTTTTTGAACCCGATCATCACCGTGCCCTTGACTCCCTCGGCAACCACTTTTTGAACCTCGTCGAGGCTGTTTCCGTGCTTCCACTCCTGATCGCTGAGGCGCATCTTCTTCGTGGGTGCGTTCCCATCCTTCATGTGACAGGCGACGCAGCGAACCTTATAGACCTGTTCGCCTGTCTTGAGTTCCGGGCTCTTAGGCGTGTCAGTCGAAGAGACCCGTTCAAGGGTCAAAAGAAACCCGAACGCAAGGAGCGGGAGGGCGGCAAAAGAAAGGAGTTTTTTCTTCACTGGAATCCAATCTACCACAATTGTCGAGCGGAGTTGGCCAGGGTCGGGCGTCGCTGCCTGGAACGGTCGCGGAACGGAAGCTAAGGCCTCAGAAATACAGGTGTTCGACGAGGATCTTGATCCCGATGATGATCAGGAAAATGCCTCCGATGATCTCGAAGACCCGTTCATCCAGGCGTCGGAACACTCTTCCAAGGTAGATCCCGCCCATCGAGAGCAGGAACGTTGTCAAGGCGATGACCGCGATGGGGTCAAGGATCGAGTCGGTCAGGAAAGCAAGGCTGATTCCGACCGCGAACGCATCGATACTGGTTGCGATTGAAAGCGCCAGGAGGATGCAGAAATTGATCGGGTTAACGCACGGGGTCACTTCGGTGCCTCCGGCCGACTGGTAGAGCATGTGCCCGCCAACTGCGGCGAGTAGTAGAAATGCGATCCAGTGATCGATTGCAGCGACGAAGTCGCTCGCAAGATGTCCCGCATACCAGCCGGAGAAGCTCATCCCCCCTTGGAACAATCCGAAAAGGAGACCGACGACGAGGGCGTCCCGGAGTCGGATCCGTTTGACGGCGACGCCACTATTGACCGAAACGGCAAAAGCATCCATGGAAAGCCCGACGGCGATGGCGAGTAGCGAGGCGCTTGGCATCTGACAATGTTTCCAAAAAAAACAAAATAATAGACCCAGAGATTGCCCGGGCGCAAGGAGGTTCGAGACTATTCGGCTGTCAGGGGAACGATTGAGCCGTCACGGGAGGTTGCGATAGACACCGGAGACTGGTTCTGGCCGACCGCGTCCCACTTAACCCGTCCGCAGATCCCCTGCCACCCGGACAGATCCCGAAGGGCATCCCGGATCAGCACCCGGTTAAGGCCCGCCTTGTGGACCGCCGCGGCGAGCAGCTTGACCGCGTCGTAGGTCAGGGCGGCGGCGTAATCAGGCGTCCGCCCGTGCCTGAGGCGGAACTTAGCTGTAAACTCTCTCAGCGGCGCTGAATCGGCGCAGAATTGCGGGAATACAACCTCATCGGCCAGACTACCGGACTGGTTGAAAGAAGAGCGGCCCAGGCTGGAACTGCCGAAAATCGGTTGATCGAATCCTGCCTGGCGAAGCGCTTTGATGAGGATGGCCGAGTCTTTGGCGCCTGCGACGACGAGCAGTTTGCCAAACTGCTGGCCGCGAATCCGGGCAAATTGCTCGGTGAACACCCTGCTGCCCGGCTGAAACTGCAGGTGGTAGAGAGGCGTGCGGCCGCGACCGGAAAGGTATTTCTGGTATTCCCGTTGGGCCAGTTGCGAATCGTGGTCGGTTGCCGAGAAAAGCACGTAAGTAGTCCCGGGACGGGTGCTAAGCAACCGGTCGCACAAGGCCGGCGCCACAAGGTGGTCGCCCGGAGCAAGCGAAAACATCCAGGGCACGAACGCGTAGCCGACGCTTTTATCGGTGGTGAACGGGTTGAGGAGCGGGAGTCGCGCTTTTGCGACAACCTGCTCGGCGAGGTGGGTCGAGGGGCCATCGATCCCACCGATGATCGCCCAGACGTTATCGTCATAGACCAGGCGTGTTAACTGGCCCACTCCAGACCCCCACGGGTTTTCGGACCAGACAGGCAACAACCGAAACGGGAGTCCGCCGAAGCCCCCTTTCTGGTTCAGTTCCTCGATAGCGAGTGAGGCGGCCAGCCACGCGTCCCCGCCGTCGGGATGGGCAGGGTCATTCGGGCCGAAGTAGGCGATGCGGACCTCCGCGAGGCCCTCGGGCGCCTTCTGTTCGCGGCCCGGCCCCGGGTACTCCAGTGCCTGCTTCCGGCCGTCGTGGTACGGCTCAGGGGCCTTCTGAGCGGGCGCCCCGGTAAGCACCAGGAAACAAACGAGCCCCAGCATAATGGAGCACGGACGTCCCGTCTTGGAGCGCGGACGACCCGTCTCGGAGCGCGGACGTCCCGTCCGCACTGGGATCGCGGACGTCTCGTCCGCGCGGCGGGCATCCTGCCCGCCGTTGCAGTTGCTTTTCTTGTCCGTCACTCCAAAACTCATCTCGAAAAGAGCGGGCGAGACGCCCGCGATCCCAGTGCGGACGGGACGTCCGCGCTCCAAGACGGCGGCGTCCGCGCTCCTACGGCACGTTCGCGCTCCTACGGGACGTCCGCGCTCCGCTGCGTTTACTCGCCCTTCACCGACTCGCGGCTCAGGCGGTCGCGCGGCGGGATGTATCCGCGGGGAATCTCGAGGTCTTTCCGCGAAAAGTACTTCCAGCTCCCCTTCTCCCGCATCCCGAGGTAGACATCGCCGACGTCGTCCAGACAGGCACTGAGCACGATGTCTCCGGTGACTCCCGGCCATGCCTCGGGCATGTACGCCAGGACATCCCGGACCTTGGCCCGGTTCAGGCCCGCAACCTGGATGGCCCAGATCAGCATGTTCATGCCGTCATACGCGTGCGAGGCATAGGTGTCCGGTTCCGTCCCGAAACGCTTGCGGAACCGGTCGCGGAATTCCGCCAGCTTCGGGTCGGTACGCTCGGGGTTCCATGGATACGAACAGACGACGCCTTCCGCGTTCGCGCCCGCAAGCTTCACGAACTCGTCGGACAGGCAACGGTCGCACGAATAGAATTTCTGCGTCATCCCCATTGCCCGCATCTGGTTAAGTATCAGCGCGCCTTCGGTCGCATTTCCCCAGTGGACGACCGCCTCCGGGTTCGCCCTCTTCAGGCGCTCGAGCTCGAGTGCGAAATCCGTCTGGCCGATCTTGTAGGCCATTTCTATGGGAACAGGTCTGCCGAGGCGCCGGCTGCCGTCGTTGAATTCCCGGATTCCGAAGCGGCCGTATCGGTTGCTCGACCGGATGACTCCCACCCGTTTCAGTCCTTGCTTGCGGTAAAGATAATCGACGAGCAGATAGGCCTGTTGCCGGTCATCCCCGATATTGCGGCTAACCCACGGGATGTTCGTTTCGATGAAGGTCGGATCCGTGTCTCCGGTGTTCATCATAGGGATCTCGGCCTTGAGCGCGACCCGGATGGCGATGTGACTGTTTGCCCCGTCGATGGTGCCCAGAATCGCCCAGCAGTTGTCCTTGTAGGCCATCTTGATGATCTCGTTGCCCGATGCGCCCCACAACCCATTGTCGTTCGAGACAACCAACTCGAAGGGGAGGGAGCGCTTGAGATAGCCGCCTCGCCCGTTGGCTTCCTCGATGGCAAGGCGGGAGCCGCTCAGCATCTGGATCCCGAGGGCCTCCTCGTGGCTCTTCCCTCCTGTCGCCGCGGAGACGGTTGCCATGATCGGCCCGATGAAGCCGATTTTGACGGTCTTGACGTCTTCCGGTTCGGGTATCGAGCGTCCGGGACCGATGTACTCCATCTGAAGGAGGAAATGCTCCTTGAACGGTTTGACCCCGCCGAAAGGCTCGACGTCGGTTGCCGTGGAGGCGTAGTTGTCGTCCTTTCTGACCGGCAGATTCGGCACCTCGTAGTACTCGAGCCCGTTGATACTGGACAGCAGGCTCTGGATTGCGGGACTGTCGAACGGGAGAAAACCCGGCCATTGGGGCATTTTGCCGTCCGCAGCCTGTGCCGCGAAGGCCGCCAGGAGGACGGCCGAAATCGAGACTGCAGTGAAGACGATCAGTTTCCTGGTCATTTCGTGCCTCCTTGCGGGTCTGTCACGTTCGGAACCTCTGCCACTTTCGCATCGTGTTGTGGCTTCTGAGAGACGAGGGGAGCGCGGTCTTTAAGCCCGGCGTAGTACTCCTCGCCGATTCCCCAGGCGAGCCCCTTGCCCGTGCCGATCCATACGTCGTTTCCGTCCATATCTGCACAGATGATGAAGTTTTGAGGCACGTTGGTCGGTCCCTGGATGGTTTCGAGGACGTCCTTGTCCCGGGTGACGACGGCTTTCCCGCTGCCGTCCTGGTTCCGGGTGTAAGCCACCCATGTGTTTGTTTCGAAATCCATGCAGGCGCCGAGGCCTTTGTCCGTGCAGAACCACGATTCATTGGCGCTGCGAGCCTTCAGGTTGTTCATGAAGTCGCTGGGCAGCCCTGACTCGTGCGCGAAGAAGCCGCGCCAATGGCGGCCGTCGTAACGGCTGGCTCCAAAATAAGTGGATACCCAGACGGTTTTCTCCAGATAGCTGACACCCGTCGTAATGACATGAACGATCCCGTCGTCGCGATAGAGGTCGATCTCCATTTCCCCGTCCGGGTCCAGGTATTCCTTCCAATGGTCCTTTGCAATGTCGTATTCGAGCAGTCCGCTTCCCCACACGGCGAGGTAGACTTTGTCCTCGCCCGCGCAGACCCCGTAATTCCAAATCTCTTCCATGGGGGCGTTCTTTTCGTTGTAGATCGTCCATTCGCCGGTCTTTACGTTGAAGCGGCTGCAGCCGGCGGTAGTGGCCGCCCAGACGTTATCGCCCTGGAGGGCCACGCCGTAGACGACGTCGTTCACGAGACCGCTGTTGAGCTGGTTCCAGTGGTCGAAACGGCCGCCGCTTAGGCGCGCCAGTCCCCCTCCGAACAAGCCGATCCAGAGATCCCCGGTCTTAGGATCCACTTCCAAGGCCGTGACGACTTTCCATGGGAGGCCGTCGGCCTCTTTCCAGATCTTTCGCACTTTGCCCGTTTTCTTGTCGATCTGGGCGAGCCCGTCTTCGGTTCCGACCCAGACCCGGTCGCCGTCCACTTTGACCGCAAAGATGTGGTCATTCGGCAATCCATCCTTGACCGTGAACTGCTTCCATTTTGTATAGACGTAGGGAAGCTTGGGCTTTGACGATGGGGCGCCTGGCTGTTGTTCCGCTTTTTGCGCGATCGAGGCGGCGGGCATCAGGAACAGGGTCGCGCTGAGTGCTGCGGCGATTGAAAGTCTCATATTGACTCCTAAAAGAAGCAGGAGGACTCGGAATTTCGGGGACACAAAACTTAATTCCTTCGCTCAAGCGCGAGAGTCGTACCCGGACGGGAATTAAGTATTATGTCCCCGAAATTCCTCATAGCGTTTTTATGAATTCGATCAGGTCGTTCAGCTCATCCTTGGTCATGTCGTTCGTAACGCCGTGCGTGTCGTAGGGGTTGAAGACTGTCCAGATCTCCTCCAGCGTTGCAGCCGAACCGTTATGCAGGTACGGCGCGGAATCGTAAATGTTGTTCAAGTGCGGCACATCGAAGGTACCCTGCCGGTCGAGCCACTGCTTGGTCCCGACGTCTCGCTTGGAGCGGTCGGTATACAGGGGAGGGAAGTGACAGGTCACGCAACGGCCGAGCGCCGGAATGTCGCGCCCGTCCTTTGTTTTCGTGCGTTCGAAGATCGCCTTTCCCCTTGCCTGGGCCGGGGTCAAGGGGGCGCCGAGCGGACGGTACCGATTGGGAGGTCGCTGTATCGTGCAGATGTAGTTGTCGATGGCGGCGAGCTCGTCGGGGGTGAACGGTGCCAGCCGGGTGAAGAAGACAGACAGTCGCGCGCCGCACTGGCGCTGCAGGCTGGAATTCGTGCCTTCCCACTTGAAAGGATCGGTGTCGTTGATTCCCCGCAACGTCCGGTTGTCGACGGGGCTTACGCCGATCCCATCGGCCTCGATGTCATACGTGACGCCGTCGACATGGCCATCCGGGTGGCAGGAATGGCACGCAAACTGGCGCTGGAAGGTAATAGTGGCGTCGTTGAACTTCCGTTCGCCGAAGCGCGGCCGGGTCATTTCCTTCGGCCCGCCGAGGTCGATTTCTGCAACCATTGCCATGCTGTCCACGTCGATAACGCCAACCGTATCGTCCAGAGAATTGCAGACAAAAGCCGATTTGCCGTCCGGAGTGACCGAGATCCCGCGCGGTGTCCGCCCGGTGCCGATGTGCTTCGAGATGAATTCCGTGGCCTTGCCCCGGTGGTTGGGCAAAACGTTCCTCCGGAACTCCGGGGAGGCAGCCTTGATGATACCGGTCAGTTTCTCCACGTCAACGACGGCGACGCGGTCCGACGTGCAGCTGGTAACGAGGGCGAAACGTCCGTCTCGTGTAAACACGACATCCGTCGCATCCGGGAAGTTCAGATTTGGCTCGTCGAGCAGCACCTGGTCGATCGTTCCGTCATTCCAGGCAATGCCAAGCCCGTTGGTGATAGTCCATCCTTGGCTCAGCTTGGTCATGGGGACGAGGCTCTTGGTGCGATTCATCGTCAGGAAGCCAAACTCCCCGCCCGGATGCCAGCTGACCCCCTGGCAAAGGTTCGTCTCGACGACCTTGAGCCTATCGTCTACTACTCCCCGTTTCGCGTCGATCACGGTCACTTCCGAATGGGACGGTTTACGAGGCGGAGCGAACGCCGCCTGGGTGTTTGTGACGAGGATTCGGCTTCCGTCCGCTGACAGGGCGAGCGACCACGGATTGCGGCCCGCGTTCAGTCGCTTGACCTCTGTGTAATCGGATGTGCGAAGAACCGAGATGTCATCGGACGCCGTATTCAGGACATAGAGCATGCTGCCGTCCCGATCGGTGAGCACGCCGTGAGGCTCGTCGCCTACTTTGAGTGTCCGGGTGACGGCCCGTTTGGCGACGTCGATGACAGAGACGGTGTCGTCCAGCCGGTTGCTTACATAAACGGTTTTCCCGTCTGGGCTAAACGTCACATCCGCCGGCTGGCCCCCCACTTTGACCTCCGCGACCTTCTTCCGGCTCGTCGCGTCCAGTACGATCGCCGTGTCCGAGGCCTCGCAGGCGACGAACACGTCGCGCCCATCGGGACTGATGGCGAGGTTCACCGGGGTCTTGTAGCGGGGCGCCTCCGCGACCGGCGGCGTCTTGGTCGGGTGGGCGATCTTGAGCTTGGCCTCCCCGAAATCGAACGTCTTTCCGTGAGCCGACTGATGACAGGGGGAGCAGGTTTCTGCGGTGACCGGCTTGAGCCCGAGACCGATGGCTGTCCGCTTGTCCCGCATGGCTGCTTCGTCGGAGTACTCGCTTCCGGGTCCGTGGCACGACTCGCACCCGATGCCCTGTTCCCTGACAAAGGTTGCCGTCAGCCGGCTGGCGGGCTCGCCGTGCCCGGTCGTGTGGCATTTCAGGCAGGCGTCCAGGCGTTGGGGCTCACCCTGCAGGCCTTGTTCCTTCGCAATTTGAAAGGCCTTCGGGGTCGCCAGGCGGGCGTAGGCGCGGGCGTGACTGCTCATGCGCCAGAGGCTGTTCTGGTAGCCCATCGCCGGGCCTTTGTGGCAACTGCCGCAGGTGTCCGATCCGACGAACTTCGGTCCGGTAGCTCCAGCTTCCAAGTCGGACGCGGCTTTACTCGAAGCTGGCCCTGCCAAGCTGGATGGCGGTGTCTTCCCGGGCAGAGCGGTGCTTTCCGGGAGGGGATGCGCGAACTCCTGCCAGGCTTTCTCCATGTCCATCTGCGGGCGCTTGTGCACGGCCACGTGCGATCCTTTCACGTAGTGGCACTTCATGCACTCGTCCTTCGGCGATATCCGGAGGCCGGCCTTCACGGCCGCCTCGCGATCGCGCATGACCTGCTCGCTCATATACTCGCTGCCCGGCCCGTGGCATCGCTCGCACTGAACTCCGTCCTGCAGGAAAAAGGTCGGGTCACGTTCCCAGTCCTCTGTCTCGGCAGCGGTCGCGTGGCAACCCAGGCAAATCGGGGATTCCTGCGGATGTTGAGGCACGCCGCTCAAGATCGCTATTTCCTTGGAACCCGGCTTGGACAGCGAGGCATACGCCTGCGAGTGCTTGTGGAGCAGCCACTTGCTGTACTGGTGTCCCATGCCTGCGCCGTCGTGACAGGAGCCGCACACGCGCGCCCCGACATAGATGGGGTGCTTCTGTTCCTGGGCCAGAGCCGCTCGCGTGACGGAAAGAAGCGACAAAAATAGAAAGATGGCTGTTCTATTTCGCATTTTTCACGACTCTGAGAATCTGGTTGGCCTTCACGTTTCGAAGTCGCTGAACGGTGCGATCCGGCCAGCGAACCTCCACCACGTCTGCTTTGATCGCACTACCGAGCCCGAAGTGCGCCCGGGTATCCGATTGCGATAGGTACCCGCGTATGCCCACGACCTCTTCGATCTGCCTGACGCCACCGACCGTGATGGTCACCCGGGCGCCGATGGCCGGGACCTTGCCATCGGCGGCCCGGACGTCGACCTTCAGCCAGTGGGACCTGTTCCCGCCGTCGTTTCGGAGAAGGTGCGGGGTACCATCGAGGTCCATAACCAGCAGGTCGATATCCCCATCGTTGTCATAGTCGGCTGATGCGGTCCCCCGGGAAACCCATTTATGGTTGAAGAACTCGCCCGATTGACGGGCTACGTCCTTGAACACGCCCTTGCCGTCATTTTTCGCCAGGACGGGGTCTTCGGGGTAAAGATGGTGCGCGTCTCCTGTCGACATGAACAGGTCGACGATCCCGTCGTTGTCGTAGTCGAAGAAAACGGCGCCCCAGCCGGTGAATTGCCCGCAAATGAGAGCCAGGTTGGACGGATCGACGTTGTCTTCGAATATCTTGCCCTTGTTAACCAGGAGGCTGCCGTAATCCATGTCTGGGATGAATATGTCGAATAATCCATCGCCGTTGACGTCCCCGACCGTAGGCCCCATTGAGGAGACACCCTGGCCGTGTTGTCCGAACGCGAGTCCCATGAAGAGCGCCTTTTCCTCGAAGGCTCCTTTTCCGTTGTTTTCGAAGTAGTAATTCTCCATCGCGTCGTTAGCGACGTAGACATCCATCCAGCCGTCATTGTTGAAGTCGACCGCGACAGCGCTCATGGCACGTCCGTCAGGGTTCACAATTCCCACCTGCTCGGTGACGTCCGTAAAGGTACCGTCCCCATTGTTCCGAAAGAACGCATCCTGCTGTCCGCTGTAGCTGAGAGGCCCCGGATAGCCGGCGGCCGCGTAGTAGGACCGGAATTTGCCGTCGTCATATTCGAGGTAATTGCCGAGGTAGACGTCCAGGTCCCCGTCGCCGTCGTAATCCAGCCATGGGGCCGAGAGAGTCCATCGAGCGTCTGTCAGGCCGGCTTTTTCGGTAACGTCGGAAAACGTCCCGTCGCCGTTATTTCGGTACAGCAGGTCTGGGCCGTAGTTACATACAAAGAGATCCAGATCCCCGTCTTTGTCATAGTCTGCGGCGGAGCTGCTGAACCCGTATCCGTTGCCCTCGACGCCCGCTTTGGCCGTGACGTCCGAGAAGGTACCGTCGCCGTTGTTCCTGTAAAGCGCGTTCGCCAGTTTGCCCTGCAGGTCCCGCCCGCGGTTGTCGTTGATCGCCTTGATCCAGCGGCCGTTGACGAAGTAGATGTCCAGGAACCCGTCGTTGTCGTAGTCGAAGAAGCTCGGTCCGGACCCGGTGCCCTCTACGATATTGCTCAGTTCGTAGTCGCCGAAACTGTATTTGAATCCGATCCCTGCCTGCTTCGTCACATCAGTGAATACCGGGAATGCCGGCTTGGGGTCGGCTGCAATTAGAAGTGTGCTCGCAAGGCCGAGCCACGCTAATGAAGCGAACTTCATCGCTTTCCTCCAGAATTTGGATGGCCACCCGACGCTGAGAACCGATCCTCGCCTGGGATGCCGTCCCAAAGGGCGCCGAGATCGATCCATTCGATGAAGGTCCTGATCTCCTCGTCAGTCAGTCGCCCGGCCGGCGGCATGGGTTGAATCTCCTGCCTGCCGGTCGAAATGACCTTGTCCCAGCTCTGCGTTGCGTTGTTCCCGAGGAGGTGCCAGATAAGCGGGCTGGTTCGAGCACGACCCGGATGGACATACTTGCCCAGTCTCGGGTTGTCAGGGTCCGGGACGAGCAGTGCGACATACGACCGGTTGAATCGTCCTGATCCCTCGGGAATTGGATCGAGAGTGGAATCGAGAACCACTTTGCTACCGCTTGCACCGTGACAGGCGGCGGTCGCGCACTTGGCCGCAACAATCGGCATGACATCGCGCCTGAAGTCCAGCGTGCGTCTTTTTTCGGCTGCCAGGGTGAACTGGGTCGACGCCCGGCTCAGCGATTTCGCAAAGACATTCGGCGGCGCCAGCTCGTAGTCCTCGTGGCAACCGATGCACCCTTTGTTCTCCTTGTTCTTTGCCCACAGCCAGTCCGAAGTGAACAGCGATGCCCCGTGCGAGTCCAGAAGCTGAAGCTGGATCGGGATATTGGCGGGCACCTGGATGTTGAACGATCCGTCGTCATCAAGGTCTACTTCGCCGAGGAAACGCTTCTGCATCAGGGCCGGGATGCCGTTGGCCGATTGACCGGCTGACTGAGCCTTGGTGGAGACCTTGCGAGGCAAGCCCTCCAGAACCCGAATCCTGGTCGCTTTCCTGCTGGGAAGCAGACCGCCTTCAACTGCCTGCGAGAAATTCGCGTTCAGACAGTAAATCTTGCCAGTTGGCTCGCTTTCAACCACAACGCTGGAGTGGCCGTCGGGATTGGGTCGGGTTGCCGCCACACGAGCCTGGATGTCGTGATACTTCGGATCGTCGAAAATCACTGTCGACTGCCCGGTCGCGGGATCCAGCCGGGTGAGCGCGTGGGTCTTCTGCTTTTGATTGTCTCGCCGGGAAACGAGGATCTGGCCGTCGGGAAGAGTCGATGGGAAGACGAACAGCCCGTCCGACTCGCGCGTGATCGGTTTGTGCGAGTGGAGGTTGCGTCGCAAGGTGACCGAGGCCAGGGTGCCCGCTCCATCCCAGGTACTGCGATCGGCTTCCACGAAGATGACCAGGCCGGACGTGGTCACTGCAGGCATGTGTTTGATCCGCTGTCCCTCCTCGGTTGCGAAAACAGCGCAGTCGGTTCCGTCGGTGTTTACGGCCAGGAGCGAAACCCGGCCAAGGGGCCCGTGTGACAGCACTGCTCCCTGCCAGGCGGCAAAGAGGATCCGCCCATCGGGCAACATGCAGGGATCCATGTCGCTCGACGGATTGAACGTTAAACGGCGCAGATCGCTGCCATCCATTTGGCAGGAGTAAAGGTCCGTGGCCGGGGCATCGACCAACTCGTTGCTCTCCTGTGCGCGATCCGAGACGAAACCGACCTGGTACCACGGTTCTTTGGAGTCGAGCGTAAACATGGCGCCGAGGTAAATCGGGTTGCGGCAGTTCCCCATGTTCTTTGTCACCTGCTTCAACCCGGTCCCATTCAATCCAATTTCGTAAATATCCCAGTTGTCACCGGACTTCCGCTTGCCGGCAAAGAGTAGCCTGGTCCCGTCGAAGGAGATTTCCGGATCGGCAGCGCTGTGAAACCCGGAAGAGAGCAGTTCCGGCTTGCCGCCCGGGCGCAGCCTGACGATCCTTGCCCCGTCGCCGTATGATTGCCGAAGCATGCCGTTTGCCAGGGGGCCGGCCTTCTCGAGTTTCTGTCCGGCCGGTAGCTGGGTGAAAACCAGGACCTCGGAACCCGCCTGCGGCTGCCCGCCGGTCGCCAGCGGGCCGCCAAACAGGATCGACAGCAGCAGGGCCAGGACCAGCGCGGCAATCGGATAGAGGAGGTAGCCGGAGCGCCTGCCGAACTTCTTGACTGACGATTTAAGCACTCGGATCATCCGTTCAAATCTCGCAAAATTGCTGGTTGGACAATTTCGGGGACACAAAACTTAATTCTTTTGCCGATTGGCCGGTTGACGGTAACGGTTTGAGAATTAGGTATTATGTCCCCGAAATTCCCCGAATTGCCCAAAATTGCCTTACTTCTGCCTGAGGAGAATGGCCATCGCTTCGATTTCAACCAGTAGATCCTCCCGGCAAAGCCTTGCTTGGATCCCAACGCTCGCGGGAAGGGGATCCAGTTTCAGCCAGCCGAAAAACGCTGTGCGGACTCGGTTGAAATCCTTGTAGTCACGCTCGATGTCCCGGAGGTAGCAGGTGCACTTCACGACATCGCGCCAACTCGCACCCTCGGCTTCAAGCAGGGTGGTTATGTTCCGGTAGGTCCTCCAGCACTGGGCGCGGAAGTCTCCGATATGGACACTGGCCCCTTGCTCGTCGACGCTCGCAGTCCCGGAGATCAGCAGCATGACGTAATCGGGCAACTCCACGCGCAGTCCGCGGGAGAACGAAGACGGTACCGGGTAGCAGTATGCTTCGTTCAGCACTTCGGGAGCGCAAATCGCCTGCTTTTCGACATGCTGATACTTTGCCGGGAGAACCCGCGTGGGTGCCTTCTGTATCTTGCCCAGGCTCGACAGCAAGCCCAGCTGGCGCAGTTCCTGTTCTTCAGCGTTGGAGAGCTGGTACAGGTCGAAGTACTCCTCGAGATCCGTCTTGATCGTCGCTAGTTTGTCGATGGTTTGAGACATTGTATAAAGGCTCCTCGTGACTGACAGTTAGGTGAATTAAGAAGTGTCTATCCGCCACCTTTCGATCGCGGGATCCGAGACCTGTTTCGAGCCCCATCCGCGGGAGGCAGGTCTTTTCCCCGCCGACAACGAGCCTGGGATGCCGATGCCGGAATCTTGAGGTAGCAAGCGGCATGCCAAGAGTCGTCCGCGTTGGGCGGCGCCTCTAAGTGTTTAATTGGCAATAATATGCGCCAGAATAAGAGCGAGGGCTCCGGATTGGACGTCGTCACATTCCGTCGCCAAACAGCGACTCTTCACCCACTACAGTAGCCGCCTGACGACGGTCGGGAAGGCAGACAAGAAGAGTGGGAGAAGGGGAGACAGGGAGACAGGGAGACAAGGAGACAGGGGTGGACGGGGAGACAAGGAGGGGCGGCCGTTCTTGGAGCGCGGACGTCTCGAGGGTGTTGAAAAAGACCCGAGGCGGTTGGCTCCAAGTTGGCCCTCAAGCTTGGTCAAGCGAAGGCGGCGGTCGAATGCAGCCGCGCACGGCAGCGAGCAAAGCGAGCGAGAGTAAGCGGACCACCTGACTCGCTCCACTGCTTCGCATTTGAATGTATCGACTTAGCGAATGATCGGTGGTCCGCTTACTCTCGCTCACTGCCGTTCGCTGCGAGGGTGTTGAATAAGGCCAGCGAGCGCTTTCGTATACGAGGATATTTACAGCTCTCTACGCCGAAGGCGTTACGTAGCAGCGGGCCCCCGACCCAGGGTTGCCCGCTGCTACGTGATCCCGTTGGGGTCATCTGTCA
>CAYQYP010000259.1:0-7877 GCA_964421755.1 uncultured Acidobacteriota bacterium | reverse complement strand
AAATCTATGGCGTCGACAACTGGGTTTATCACCAACAGGACCTTCCGCACGATTTCGCGAAGCTGCTTGAAGCCCCGGTCCGACGGGATGAGCGGCGCCTGGAAGTGGTCGCCGAATCGCCTGCGGAGTTTATCGCGTTCGGCTGGATCGAGGGATTGTGGGGGCCTGAACAGTTCCGGAAACACGAGCTCCCGTTTTACAGAAAGTGGGTCCCCTACCTCCAGGGCAGAGGGAAGATCCTTGCCTTGCACTGCGATGTCACGTTCGGATTGAAAGACTATAGGAAAGCGATCGCCGAAACCGGCGTCGATGTCGTTGAGGCCTTTACACCGCCACCGGTTTCCGATTTCCCCTTGAGGGAGGCGCGTGAGGCATGGCCGGACACCATCATCTGGGTCAATTTCCCCGAAACGATCTTTTGGTCCGGTCCCGATGCGACCAAACAGTACACCGTCGAACTGTTGAGGAGCGCCGCGACGGGGGACAAGCTGGTTCTTGGATTCACAGAGATGGGCACCTGGGGGGCCACCGACGACCAGACCGAACAGTGTTTCAAAGCTGGAACGCTTGCGGTCATGGACGCGATTGACGAAGTCGCACTTTGTGGATGAACGCTAAAATCGATATTCGGAGCGAAAATGACGTCTAAAGACCGACCATCAACCGCCAGGCTTGAATCCAGAGAGCGGATGTTGCGGGCGTTGAATCTGCAGGAGGTGGACCGGGTTCCGTGTTGCTTCATGAGCTTCTCCGCCCTTCGGAAACGGGTTAACGAGAACCTGTACCGCCTGGCCGAGGCCGAATTGACCATGGGCCTGGACGCAGTTCTGTTCATACCGAGCGCGCCGCGGTCGGAGCGACGCGATCACCCGGACCTGCGTGGCCTGCCGCTCCGGTTTCATCCCGGCGTCAAAACGGAAGAACGGCGAGAGGCGGTCAAGGGCGATTCCGACCTGCTTCACAAGGAATACACAACACCGGAGGGCAAACTGACGACCAGCGTTCGCCTTTCCGACGACTGGACTCACGGTGACCATATCCCGTTTGTGGACGACTACCAGGTCCCACGCGCACTCAAACCTCTCGTCAGCGGACCGGAGGATCTGCCGGCCCTCAGGTACCTGCTAAGCACGCCCCATGAGGACGACGTGGCCCGGTTCAGGCAGGAGGTCGAGCGGGCTCATGCGTTTGCGTCCAAGCATGGCATTCTGATTGCGGGCGGCTGGGGCGTTGGGATGGACATGGCAAACTGGCTGTGCGGCATGCAGGAATTGATGGTCCTCATGATCGAGCAGCCAGCGTTTGTGACAGAGTTGCTTGAGGTGATCCACGCCTGGAACAAGCAGCGCATGGAAGTGGTGCTCTCGGCTCCGGTCGACCTGTACATCAGGAGGGCCTGGTACGAAGGGTGCGATTTCGTAACGCCAACCTTCTACCGGGAGTCAATCCTCCCCCGGTTAAAGGCCGAGGTCGACCTTGCTCACGAGCGCGGTGCCAAGTTCGGCTACATCTGCTCAAGCGGCTACGGCCCGATGGTGGATTGCTACCTGGAGGCGGGGATCGATGTTCTGATCGGCATCGATCCGGTACAGGGCACGCACACAGATCTGGAGTTTCTCAAGGAGAGACTGGGTCAGCGTATGTGCTTGTGGGGAGGTGTTTCAGGAGCAGTAACCGTCGAGAGGGGGACTGAAGAAGAAGTCCGTTTGGCTGTCCGCCGCGCCATAGCAGTCATGGGCCCCCGGGGTTTGATCCTCTCTCCCGTGGACAACATCACGGTCGACTCCCCCGTCACCTGGCAGAATGTCGAAGTATTCATAGACGAGTGGAAAAAGCACGAGAGAGAGCACTAAGAGCTCGCCAACCGGGCAGAGAAGCTGTACCACTCCATCCTACTTCTTTGGGAGCACGTGACAGCTTTCGGTGAGGATCCGCGCACTTCGCAGAAAACGCTCCGTTTGCGGTTCTGTAACGCTCGCCAACCGGTCCACACTCAGTCGGGTCGTCCAGTGGTACAGAACCGCAAACGGAGCGTCTTTTGCGCAGTGCGCGGATTGTCGCCGGTAGCAGCCCTCCAGGCCAGGGCGATAAGCCTGATTGGCATGTCAGCAATTCCGCCGCTTTTCTCCCCGGTTGGCGACCCCCTCGTCCGGTCTACCTCATCTCCGAAGCCTTAACCTCGACGTTCGCCTGCCGGACACCCTCAGCCTTCACCGTCACCTTGATCGTCCCCGGTTCCCCGGTACTGCGGACGATCGCCAGCGCCCTGCCGCGCCACAGCTTCTGACGGGCATCCTGAACGCTCCCCACGTCGGTCGGATCGCCATTGCCGAAGGCGATAAGCTCACCCGGACCCGAAACCTCCGCCGCCACTTCAGCCACCTCGATGGGAATCAGGTTGCCATCCGCATCGATGCCTTCAACGGTCACGAATGCCAGGTTGTCCCGGGCCGCGGAAATCGTCGGACGCTCCGCCGACAACTTTAGGGCTGCCAGACGGCCTCCCGTCACCAGGCTGGTCTCTCCCTGCTCGCTGCCGCCCTTGAGCGCCCGAGCGGTCAGCCTGCCGGGCTGATACGGCACCCGAAACTCAGTCGTCAACTCTTTCCCGACCGCTTTCCTCCCGATCTCCTTGCCGTCAAGCGCCAGGCTCACCTCGTCCCCCGCGCTGTACACGCGCACGACCATTTCCTGACCTTCGGCCCCAGGCCATGTCCAGCTCGGCTGCTCATCGCGCCACCCCCAACGGTCGGCTTCCGAGAGCCGGCCATCCGACCCGGGGCGCTCGACAAGCATTGCAATAGGGCGCACGCCCCAAAGCACTTGCCGGTAGAAGGATTGTGGCTTCTCAAACCCGCAGACGTCGAAATCACCGCAAAACGCGTTGTGCCACGGCCACGGCATCAGATACGCGTTGTTCTCGGCAGGCTTTTGCATCGTGTGCCCTATCCCTGATTCCCCGCGATAGTCCCAGGCTGTCCAGATGAAGTCGCCGATCACGTAGGGCAGGCGTACGACTTTGTCCCAGTACGCGAAGCTTTCGCGCGCGAATGATTCCGTCCCCACCATGACCCGGTTCGGCAGGCGGCCGTGGTCGTGCTCGTACTTGTCGGGGTTGTAGTTGTAGCCGCAAATGTCCAGCGCCGCGAAGTAAGGGTCGGCCCGGTCGTTGACACCGTTAAACGCCGAGGTCACGGGGCGGGTCGGGTCGAGCTCTCTGACCCGCGCGGCCAAACGCTTTGCCGTCTCGACGCCGAGAGGCTCGGAGCGTTCGCGGATTTCGTTGCCGATCGACCACATGATCACTGAGGGATGGTTGCGGTCGCGCCGCACCATGGCGTCGATGTCGCGCTGCCACCATTCTTTGAAGAATCGGTGGTAGTCCTCGGGATTGCTTGCCTGGTTCCACATGTCGAAGGACTCGTCCATGACCAGCATACCCAAGCGATCACACGCATCGAGGAAGGACGTTGCCGGCGGGTTATGCGCGCAACGGATGGCGTTGTAGCCCGCCGCCTTGAGTTTGGCCACGCGGCGTTCCTCGGCGGCCGGAAATGACGAGGCTCCGAGAGGCCCGTGGTCATGGTGGATGCACGCGCCCTTCAGCTCGATCGGCTGCCCGTTCAGAAGAAACCCTCGATCGGCGCTCCAGGCTACCGTCCGGATGCCAAATCTGACGGACTCTCGATCCACCAAATTGCCGGCGCTCAACAGTTCCACGTCGGCCCGGTAGAGCACCGGGGTCGCGGGTGACCAGAGTTGCGCCGTGTCCAAGCGCACTCTCACGACAACTGTTCCTGTGGCGCCTGCCCCTTCGACCGCTCCCTCGCCAGTTCCAGCCGGCTTGCCGTCCGGGTCTAACACGCGGACCCTCACCCGGCTGTTCGCCCCGGTCTGCCTGTTCTCGACCTCGACTTTCACTTCAACGCTCGCACCGTCCGCCGTCGCTTCCGGTGTAATTACGGCTACCCCCCAGACGCTGATGCGGATTGGTGAGGTTATTTCGAGGTAGACCGGCCGGTATATGCCCGAACCTGAGTACCAACGGCTGTTCTCTCCCGGGTTGTCCACTCGCACCGCCAGCAGGTTCTCCTGTCCGGCGGGTTTCAGATGAGGCGTCAAATCCAGACTAAACGGTGTGTACCCATAGACGTTGCGGCCCACCTGGACACCGTTCAGCCATACGGTTGTCTCGTAGTAACTCCCGTCGAAGACGATGCGCACCGCTTTGCCCTGGTCTCCGCTGGGCAGCGTAAAACGGTTTCTATACCAGCCCGTTCCTCCGACGGCATAACCGGTGTTTATTCCTCCTGCGCTGCGTCCCGGGTCACACGGGCTCACCGCCGGCGGTTCCGCAACGGCCGCCACAATGCCGCCATCCCTCTTCCCCCTGACCCGCACGGCGACGACGTGCTCGCCCGGCTTGCCCAAGCCTTGACGCAGGAGGTAGACCCGGTCTTTGACGCGGACGTTGGACCAGTACACATCCTCGAAAGACAATTCCTGGTTGACTCTTTTCCCGTCGACATAGGTGTCGTCGAAGTCCTGAATTCTCCCTAACCCGATCAATACATCTTTGCCGGCGGCCGTCGCCGGGATCGTGAAACGCCTGCGATACCAGCCGGTTCGGTTCTCGTCCCCAGCCGCGCCATAGCCGCGCCAGGTCTCAGGCGGCCGAACCTGCTGCCAGCCGGAGTCATCGAAGTGTCGTTCTTTCCAACCGGCCTCGTCACCGAATCGAAACCGCCAGGCGCCGGGGACGAGCGTTACCACATGGAAAAGATGATCGCTTTTCCTGGCCGGGAGATCCTCGATGCTCCAGTCATGGGGAAGGTCAAGCCGGCGCCACCTGCCATCGTTAAATGCCGGCTTTTCGGCGCCGACGGCGTGGCCTCTCAGGAATTTCCAACCGGTCATCAGCGGCTGGCGGCGGGTTGAGTCCGTGTCGGCGTTCGCGGTCGCAAGGATTGCGGCCAGCACGACGGGGACGGCAAGCATCCTGGCTATATCTCTGGCTGTCTTCATAAGCTCCGTGTCTCCGGGTCCGACATTGTACACAGAAATCAAAGGACGGCTGCAGGCACAGTGGAAAATCTGGGACCTCGGGAAACCGCTGAAGTAGTTGTGACCAACTCACTGCCGGGCGCTATTTACGTTTCATGACGATCACGCTGAACTTGGGGACGTTTATGAAGATCTTGCCGTCGCCCTGAGTTTGAGGTTCGTGAAAAGCATTCCCGGCGTTGTCCCAGCCACCGAAGGCCGCGTCCTGGCTGCAGAAAATCTGAGTCCATTGTCCTTGCACACCGCCGGTGGCAACACCGTAGCTGTGATTCTCGAAGGTGTGGCTACCGAAATTCGTCACAACCAGGATATTTTGGTTCTCCCAGTCCCGCCGAAAGGCCAGGACTTTGTTGTTGTGATCCTCATGTGTCCAAACCAGACTCCCTCTTCGCAAGCCGTTTTGAGTCCAGCGCACCCGGGTGGCCTGCTGATACATCGCCTTCATCCTCGATCCGTCAGGGTCGTGCTCGTACACCCAGTTCACCGCATGATCACGATCGTCCGTGAACCAGCCGTCCTGAGCGAACTCTTCTCCTTGAAAGATCATCGGGATGCCGGGAGACATTAACATCAGGGCGGCGGCGACCCGCGATTTCGCCCTGCTATCCCAGTTGCCTCGACCTCCAAACTCGTCAATCAGGTAGGAAGCCCCGTTGCGGGCTTCGTCATGCGACATGGCGTAGATCACTCTTTTCGTCACGTGAGAGTAGTCGCCGCCGTTCACGCCGATTTTGACGTCATTCAAATCAGCGCCGTCTCCCGCCTGCAAGGCTGCTTGGATCTTGTGATGGAAATCGACATACCATCCGGTGTGGAAGTTTCCTTCCTCGACGACGGCCTTCTCGTAAGGCAGGTTTTCCGCCACGAAGATCTTTCCGGGAAACGCCTGTCGAACAGTCCAGACGATATCGCGCATCGCGTCCCATCCGTTGGGCCGGTTCTTGATTTCGGCCGTGACATCCCACCGCAAACCGTCCAAGTGGAATTCCGACAACCAGTATTTGCAGTTATCTTCGATATACTTTTGAACCTCTTGCCGGCCCCAATCCGGCGCTGGTCCCCACTGTGTATTTTGGCCGTTGAAGAAAATGCCGCCGTCACCCCCCTCGGCGCCGCCGTCGTAGTTCCAGTACCAATTGTCGCGGCCCCCGATGTCGCTGAAGTGGTTGTAGACGACGTCCAGGATCACCCCGAGACCCTTCTTGTGAGCGGTATCCACAAATTCCTTAAAACCGTTGTACGACGAGACGCCCGGACCGTACGCCGATTCGACGGCAAAGATTCCGGTCGGCGCGTAACCGAGATACGGAGTGTCGCCGTCGGGTCCCGGGACTTCGTTAACCGGCAGCACCTCAATCATGTTCGCGCCAATGCTCTTGATGTAATCAAGTTTGGTCAGAAGATTCTTGAAATTGCCCGGATACTGCTGTCCGTCATTCTTTCCAACGAAAGTGCCGACGTGGAGCTCATAGATGATCATGTCTTCGAAAGCAGGAGTCCTCCAGGCACCGTCACTCCAAGGGAACGTCCGAGGATCCTCGACGATGGAGGCACCCGCAGAATGCTCCATTCTTCTGCCGTAAGGGTCCGGTTTTTCGAAAGCGTCACTGATCCGAAACCTGTACTTCTGCCCGACCGTTACACCCGGTTGGAATCCGAACCACCAGTCGCCGGACTTCGACAGGGAGTGGGCAAAGCGGTTCCAGCTATTGAAGTCGCCAATGAGGGCGACGGAGGTCGCATGGGGCGCCCACACTTTGAAGAAGGCGCCTTCGTCGACCAGACTGGCCCCGATTCCAGCAAGATCGTGGTTCGGCTTGTTGACGGTTACGGAAGCCGAAGCCTCGTTCTCGGCCGCATCAACGGCGACGGCCTTCACGACATAATTCGCATTCGGGGGCTCGCCATTGAAGTCGAATTCCGCGGAGAACGGCACACTCGTATCCGTATCCACGAGCGTTGCGTTCTTAAAGAAGCGCACCGCGACAACGCCGACGTTGTCGGTTGCCATTGCTGAAACGGTGATCTTTCCGCCAACCCGGTGGTTATTTTGAGGATGAGCAATCGAGACAGAGGGAGGCTGCGTATCGGGTTGCGTACCGTTGAAAGGCTCGAGAGCGCCAGGGCAAACGGCAAAGACGAGCGTCGCGATAGTCAGACGTCTTTTAATTGTCATGGGAACCCCCCGGATGGAAAGCCGATTGAGTCGATGGGCCGAACCGTCACACGACTAGTACCCGGTTATCACAGGTTGATTCGCAAAAACAAATCTTTTTGGTTATTCCAAAAGGAGCAAGCCCCCAGAAGGATGAAGATCACCGTGTCTTGCCTCCTGTTTCTGCACGCGCTCACCCCCGGGATATCGGCGACGCATCGAGCTCTTAGGATGCGGCCCGATGGCGTGCACCAGACCCTGGCATTCGACGGTGACCGTTTGAACATCTTTGCCTCCATCGGGGTGCGGCGCGGTATTGGCGTGGGACGTGAATCTTTGTGCGGGTGTCCGGGCGTGTGTGTGAACGTGTGGGGCCGGAGGTCTTTCAAGCGGTGAAAGGAGAACCCATGGAAACTGCAGAGGCGAACAGACTGGCCGAATCACGCAGTGGCGCGCGGCCTTGGAAGATGTGGGGCCCGTACCTCACCGAGCGGCAGTGGGGTACCGTTCGCGAAGACTACAGCCCGGATGGCAATGCCTGGGATTACTTTTCGCACGATCAGGCCCGTTCCCGCGCCTACCAATGGGGGGAAGACGGCCTCGCCGGCATCTCTGACAACAAGCAGCGGTTGTGCTTCGCTGTCGCCCTCTGGAACGG
>CAYQYP010000258.1:0-6241 GCA_964421755.1 uncultured Acidobacteriota bacterium | reverse complement strand
CCGCCCCGGATCGGTTGATCGCTGCGCAGGCTGACCCGGATGTCGTTGATCGAAACGACGTCATCGGGAGCTCGGAAGTCCACGGCAAAGTTGCGCTGGCCCTCCACCTCGTGATCAGCCGAAAGGTAAAGCGGTGGCCGGTTGTAGCCGCTTCCCGGGTTGATCCTCAGCTCAACGGACAGCCGGTCCCCGGGCAGGAAGCGGGATTGTTTGTCCCCAAGGAGGATCAGCCGGTAAGTGTCCCGTCCCTCGAGCCGCAAAGGGGAGAATACGAGCGTCAGCTCCTGGCCCATCGCCTGCGGGCGGGCCGGTTTTGCGACTGCCTTGAAAAGAATCGGCTCGCCGCCCGTTCGGTCGAACACGAAATTGATGTTCTCCAGAGAGGGGCTAACCCGGTAATCCATGTACTTTCCTTCGAGTGCCTGTTCCAGTCGCAGCAGGCGCTCCAGGCCCCGGGCGGCCTCTTCCATGTCGTTCCTCAGGTTATCCTGGAAGGACGTCTGTCGCTCCAATTGAAGGGCGCGGTGCTCCTGCTCGAGCATGGAGACGAACTCCACTTCGCCAATTTCCCCGAGCAGCTTGAAGTATTCGCGGGTCGGAGGACTGAGCGAAAGGAACAGCGCGGCGCTCCGGATCAATCGCCGCATTTGTTGAGCAAAACGCGCCGGCGATTGTTGCGGATCGACGATTTCGTAGGCGCACGATTCCAACGCTACCAGCGTCCGGCTGACGAACGCGAGCGTCTCCCGGTCCTGATCCACACCGATACCGCGCGCCTGGGCGATGCTCATGAAGTCCACGATCGCGCGATGCAGCTCCGCATATCGGCCAGCGGCCGAGCTGACCGATTCGTTCAGGCGCCGGAACCAGCTCATCAATTCGCTATGACTGCTCATGAATGCGCAGGCGGGAATGAAACCGGGGATCTTCTCGAATTTCAACCCTTCGCTGGCCCGTTGCAGCCGCGTAGTCAGCAGGCTCCACGGGGCCTGATCGGCTTGGACCTCCACCTGCACCTGGAGATCAGGCAAACGGTCGGCGGCAACCTGAGGATTGGCGCGGTCTAACGAGCTGTTGTCCGGGATCCTCGCGTAAGGCCGGGTGACGACGTATACACCGAGTTCCTTGGTTCCCTCCAACTCCTTTTTCGAAAAGCTGGCCCGAAGCGGGTGGGACGGCACCACCTCGACAGGCAAGCCGCCGGCAGTGATGCCGCGGGCCTGGGTGACGGTAATGCGAAGCGTTTCCCCGTCGTCGTCGATGTCGACGATCGGGTCGAACCGGCCGGCGCCGCGTTCACTCGGTTCCACACGGGGACCGCCGCCGATCAATCCGAACGACGAGACTGCGTAGCGCGCGAGCCAGAGGAAAAGCGAATCAACGTAACGTTCCTCGCGAACAAAATGCTCCGGCGTCAGAAAGAGCCCCTCTACCCAGTTCACTGAGCGAAAATCAATCGTGTCGTCCGCCATATTTGCCTGGTCCTATGTGTCTTCGGAGTCCTTGTCATCCAGTGGCTGGAACACGGTCTGGTCAGTCGGCGCCGTCGGGCGGGCCGGCCGACCTGTTGGAAACGGGCTGGGTGGAGCAGCAGGAGCCGCCGGCCGACCGCCAGAGCGACGAGCCTGTTCGCGACCGGGCACCCCGGCCTGCTGCCACGCCGGCGGGCGGGGCGCTGCCGGCATCGCGGCCGCGAATCGATTCGCCCGTCCCGGTGCCGCCTTTGCAAGAATTGGCGGGACTCTGATATAGAGCTCGGGCCAGAGCGTTCGAGGTAAGCCCAACCAGAGGAACGCGATCAAGCCACCGAGGCCTATCATGATCACGCTCCGCCAGAACAACCGCGTCACGAAGGGATTCGATGTCCGGACGGTTGCCGGCGAGGCAATGAAGCTGTCCAACTCTTCCGGTGTCAAAGACGCCTCAAACGACGGCGAGCCGATCGCCGGAGACGCCCACGACGGTTCGTTCCGGCTTTCGAATTTCGCTCCCGACGGAGTCGTGACGACCACCTTGAAAGCCAGCGTCTGGCCTGTCAGCTGGTTCTTATCGTCCCGAACGGGTCCGAAGGATGCTTCCCAGCGGCTGATCAACTTCAGCCGCACACCGCCGAAGATTTTCGCCAGCCTCTGGTAATCCTGCGCAAAGTAGTAGTTGGCGACCGAAGGCCAGGCCAGCGAGCGGAGCGCCGCCTCATCAAAAGCGCCCTTCGCTCCGAAGCCGATCGTGACTATCGGAATCGCGGCTACTTCGGTCCGCGCCTTGACCAATTGAAAATCCTCGGCTTGCAGCAGGCCCAGGTCATCTTGCGGCGGCGGCGCCACGTCGTTCTTCCCATCGGTCAGAATCATCAGAGACACATCGTGGTCCGGCCCTTTGTAAGGCGTCAGGACCCCGAGCGCCTCGTAAATCGCGCTGTAGAGGGCAGTGTTGTTCTTCTTCGCGGGCGGCTCAAGGCCCGTGATCTGCTGTCGGACCTGTGCGGCCGTATCCGCGAAAACCGCTTGTCGGATCCGGACGGCAACGTTGTGGCTGTCAAAGGGGACGACCGCCAGGTGATCCAGCCCGTCGCGAAAATTGTCCAGCGTGTGCAGGGCAGCTTCACGCGCCGCGTCGAACCGGGTCATTCCTCCGGGGGTAACCTGCGTGAGCATACTGCCACTGGTATCGATCAGCAGCATGGAGTACCTCTGCCTTGCCGACTGGTTCTCGGCCCCGGTTGTTTTGACGTGGAAGACCGGGTGGCTTCGGACCCCGCCCTCGATGATCTTCACATCGGTGTTCGAGGCCTTCTCGTCGAGCACGAGTGGAGCAGGCATGCCCGCAATATCAACCGCGTTGAACGAGATCCGGAAACACGGTTGGTCCTTGCAGTCCACGAGCCGCGGCTTGTCGACGATCTCCAGGTGATCGGTCTGCTGTTGTGCCTGGGCGAGCAACCCCACCGTTGCCGCCGCTGTCAGGACGGTTAGCACCAATATTCTTCGCTTCACCGGACACCCCCTTTTCGCGGCGGCAGCGGCTGTTCGTTGCTGTCGGCGCGCTTGGTCTTGGTCCGGAACCTCAGGATGGTTCGGCCAACCAGCACATCTGTCCCATCCTGTAGTTCTTGCGTGCCGACGACCGGGTAACCCGCGAGCATGAGAGGCGAAAGTGCCTGCCCGCCGGGTCCAATGTTATCCGGATGTGGCTGGAGGTAGAAGCGCTTGTTCCGAGCGATTACCACAGCATGCCGAGGTGCAATCGCCGAATCAGGGATATAGATCTGGACCCCTCGTGCGTACATTGTCATCGTCGATTCAGCCGACTGCGACCCGATAACGTAGCGGTCGCCGTCCTGCATGAGCCATTCCTGCCGCGGCGCTCCGTACTTGTGCTGCGCCCGGGCGTCCCCGCTGCTGATGAACTCGACTACGCCATCTTTCAGGAGCACAGGCGCCAACGTCACACCCAAGGTGATGCCTGCCCCGGTCAGGATGAACGCCAGCGCCTGGAAGAACTCGTGTGCGCCGGCCAGAGTAAAAACGAGGGCGCCCAGCGCGCCTCCGACCATCCCGCCTGTCAGGGCGTGAAAGGCGCGTAACCGGTTGACGTCAAACCACCGCAGTCCGGTTACGAAACCGATCAGCCCACCGGCAATCAGCCAAGTCAGGACTCGACCCAGGAGGGCAACCGCTGCCGATGGAGACTGGAGAATGACATTGTTGAGGACCGGAATGTACAGGAGTCCGCTGACGACTCCCGCCGCCAAACCAAGGAGCGTCCCCATCGCAATCCAGCGAAACATCGTCGTCTTAATGGACCAGTGGTCCGCGAATCCGACCGTCAACCCGCCGATCAGGCCCCCCATGAGGCTGGTGTAAATCGTGACCAGCATCCACTGGTTCTCCTGGCTGAAAGTCGCCGAATCCGAGAGCCAAACCTGAACCGACCAGCAGAGAAAACCGGCCAGGCCGCCCACGAGCGTCATGAAATAGACAGTCTGCTTGGTTTTCAAAGCGCCTCTCTCCCCCGCGAGCAAGCCGGCTTTCCTTCTCCGATCTCCGATCGAGAAGCCGGAGTCTCGACGTCCGATTGGTGGTCATCTTCGCGGTCCAGGAATCGAAATTCCCGCCAGGCGGCCCTTTCTGCACAGATTGCCTGGCGGCCCTCCCAGAAGAAGTAACCCGCCCGGTTCCTTACCGGATCGTATACCAACGCGACCTGGAACGGCTCGCCAAAAAGCACGCGATGCGTCTTTTCAAGGTCTGATCTGGACAGGCAGATCTCATGATCCGGATGAGTGTGGTACCAGCCGAGTAACGCCAGGCCCCTCGCCTCGCGTATCTCCCGCGCTTCGGCGACCGCTCGCCAGGTAAATTGAAAACTGTTGTGGTCCGCCTCCGTTGTCTCGATCGGCATTGTTTTCTCGATTGTCAGGTGCCACCTTGCCGACTGATTGTCATAGCCGGCCCTGCCCAGCAAAAACCCCGCGGTCTCGTCCGGCAGGGCAGCCACTGCGTGCGCGTGGACCTGGGCGTAAATCTGGTTGCTCGCAACGATGATCAGACGCCGGCTCCCCCCGGGAAAACTCGTCCAGATTCTCAGCTGCTCCACCGGGTTTGCCGGTTCAACGTGGGTGATCAGTGGCATCGACTACCACCCGATCGTCGAACTGGGTGCGAAAGCCTTCCCCTGGAAGGATCCAGCCACTGAAGAAGGCGATCACGCGCCTCGAAGACCCGAAGCTCGTCCCAGGTCAAAGGAATGTCTGCCTTTTCGCCGACGGAACGATACCAGCCGGCTGCCTGCGAGTTCATCACGTGTGGCTCGGACAGGTTGACGATTCGGAAAGCCATGATTGCCTGCGCTCGGGCGACAGCCTGAACGATTCCATGGCGAGGATTGCTCTCCGCCCACAGACACATGAAGCCGCTTTCTGTTTTGACGTTCGGGTGGAAAACCGGTTCCTCCACATAGCATTCGATCGGGCAATCCGGAAAAAAGCGGGGGTAACAGAACCGAAGGCTGGTCGTCTTCCTGATGACCGGTTTGTCCTCCGTGAATTTCTCGATCGCCGGCGAGCCGTGAAGCCGAATACTAAACACCTGTTCGGTCGAGGCGCTTGTCCGGCTTACGACCTCGAGTTTCTCAGGGTTCAGATCCGCCAGCTTTCCCAGCAGTACCCATTCTTTTTCGATACGTTCTTCCCTTAGCCCGCTTCCCCCTTCGTAGATTTCGACGAGGACACGCATAACGTCGTTCGGCTGCACCCCCTGCTCCGGCAAAGTGCGACTCAGGTCCAGCTCTTTTCCCTGGCGGCCTCCCCAGATGACCTTCAAATCCCCGGTGCTCAGGCCCCGCAACACGTGTCCTTTCTCGGACAATTCGACCAGGATGTCTCGCAGTACGTCTTCAAGGATTTCGTCCTCCCCGAGATCCACGTTGTACTTCTTCTCCCCCTCGACGGTATCAAAGTAGAACTGGTACTGCGGCATCGTCTCTCCTTCTCGAATCGACCCGGCTAGCGACGGACCGAACGCGGTCGCGGGGCGCCCCGCCTCGGCAGATAGGGCGCCAAGGACGGAGGCGGGCTTGGAATAGTCCAGCCGCATCGCGGACATCGGCCATTGTAGTAATCCCAGCACCGCTTGCACAGCGGCCAGCGGCATTGGCCGCATTCGTACAGTTGCGTCTCGGGCGCCTCTGCGTAACAAGCGTCACATTGACCGGATGTGACCAGTTCGCCGAACTGCCCTCGCCACCAGCCGGCTTGGTTCGGAAACAGCACCACCTGACGGGCGTGGCAGGCCGAGCAACGGGCATAGGTGCCTTCCCAGCAATTCGGCCGGGCGCAAACCAGCTGCGAACAGCGCGGACAGATGATCCCCTCTTCCTGCTTCACTGGCGCATGACAGATGAAGCACGGTTTTCGACGGCCGGCCAATCGGAGAATCCACCCGCCGGAAGCTATCGCGACGGCGACCAGCACAGCGACCGCCTCCAGGGATGAACTGCCACTGACTCCGAGCGCGTACCGCAGCAAGGAACCAATCGCCGTCGCCAGGCCCGCGACGGCGACGGGCGCCCAGGCGGGTGTCCGCCGCGGTGGAACATCAGCGAGGCGGGCGACGCCAAGGGCGGCAAAACCAGCCGCAACAGCGGCCACCAGCGTCACCGTCGTCTGCCCGACCGTCAGCGCCAGGAGGAAGAGGATCCCCAGCAGAAACGTTGAAACTGCCAGAATCAGTCCCACTGCACG
>CAYQYP010000257.1:0-7488 GCA_964421755.1 uncultured Acidobacteriota bacterium | reverse complement strand
ACAGGTGGTGTGAGATGCGTGACGGCGATCAGGTTCGGAGGCGCAGTCGCCCCGGCGGGCCTCTCTTTCACCGCGGATATTGCAGCGACCCGCACTTCCAGGTGGTTGCAAGTTGTTCGACGCGTGTGACGCGGAAGAGATCCTGTCCTCTCTCACGCACCATCCGCCGGTCAGCCGAACCCTGTGGTTGGCGGAGTGAGCCTGCAGATCAGCGGTACCGGTCACTGTGATAGTAAAACCCGTGCCTTCCTCACGAAGAGTAAAGAACCCGGACCGGTCACCCGGAGTCAGGCTCCGGTGATCGTCGTCTCATCCTGCTGCTGGGCGAAGACTTGCGGCGGAGTGAAAAGCGTGGCTGTGAACAGACAGACAAAGAACACGCCTGGAGAGGGTGTTAGGATTTTCATCTGGCACTTCGTGTTGACGATTTACTGCGAAGGGAAACAGTGCGGTTACTTTAAGACTATTATCTCATTCCGAGTTCAGATCTCAATAACTAACACCCTGCGAATACGGAGCTTTTGCCGCGCGGATCCAGAAAAGTGTAATTCGGAGGATTCGTGGCAGGGCAGAGCTCCGCCTGCTCTGCGCCCCACGAAATCAGGTGTCTCCTAACGTGGCCCGGTCGGTACGGTTCCCGCCAATGCCGGCTCCCGCACCTTGCTTTCTTCTGCAATGAACCAGTGCGTGACACCCGCCAGGGCAGCGCCGGCAATTGGCGCCAGCCAGAACAGCCAGAGTTGTGTGATGGCCTGGCCACCCGCAAAGATCGCCGGACCGGTGCTCCGTGCGGGATTTACAGAAGTGTTCGTAACCGGAATCGTTGCGAGGTGTATCAGGGTCAGGGCAAAACCGATGGCGAGCGGTGCCAGCCCCTGCGGAGCACGCTTATCGGTTGCGCCGAGAATCACGATCAGGAAGAAGAAGGTCATGACCAACTCTGTGAGCAGGGCGGCACTCAACGAGTAGCCGCCTGGAGAACCGGCGCCATAACCATTGGCGGCAAAGCCCGAACCTGCGTCAAATCCCGCCTTGCCGCTCGCAATCACGTACAGGATTCCCGCACCCGCAATTGCACCCGCAAGCTGGGCAAGCACGTAAGGGACGATGTGAGAGCTCGGAATACCACGTGCTGTCCAAAGCCCGATCGTGACCGCCGGATTGAAATGCCCACCTGATATATGGCCGACGGCATAGGCCATTGTTAACACCGAGAGGCCAAAGGCCAGGGACACACCAAGCAACCCGATTCCGACCTGAGGGAAAGCCGCAGCAAGCACCGCGCTGCCGCAACCAGCGAGAACGAGCCAGAGTGTGCCGAGGAACTCCGCTAAGGCTTTTTGTGAAAGCGTAAACTCTCTCATGTTTCACCCACTTTCCAGGATTGGGCGTACTCTTACAATCCGACGCCAACGTCTACAGCCACACCGGCCGGAAGAAATCGCGTTCAAATGTCGTCATCCGCTTCAAGTCGGAGCGCGTTCGATTGAACGCGAACGTTAAGCGGTTGAGTGGCGCATTTGCGCCCGGTAGCGAAACCCCGCCAACCCGAAACCCAAGCCGGGGGGTTCGTTGCATGAGATCTTGTCATTGAAGCCAACTCGGCTCCGGATAGCTCAGCGGGGAGTCCGGCACGCCTTCTCGCCCGCTGAGGTGCGACCGGATAGATGAGCTGCATTTATCTGGATCATTGTTGGCAGTTCTTGGCACTCATGTCAATAGAGCCCGGGACTTAGGAGCGAATTCGGTCAAGCTCGAGGTTCGTGCGGCCGGGATGTCGGAGCGCCTCCTTCGTATCGCGCACGACCCGACCGCTCCTCCAATCCAAGGTCCACGGCAAGGACGGTGAGGTCGCCCTGCTCTCCGGCGAGCAGCTTGTTTCAGTTGTGTTCGACGGAGACGCCCATAGCGCGGGCGTTACGAAGGAAAAACTCGCCGAGCAATGGACGGCCGCATTTGAGCGGGCAGTTCAGTCGTATCGGGCTGCCCGATCGACCCGAAACATAATTCGCGGCGCCCTGTTGGCCCTCTTGATAGTCGCGGCCGGATTTCTTGACCTCTACTATCCCCACCCCGGCATAGTCGAAGGTCGCCCTCAGCCGCTGTTCGCTGGTCCGCAGGGCCTCCTCCGCTTGGATGCGCTGAGTGATATCGAAAGCTACTCCACCGATGCGGGCAGGGTCTCCATCCGGCCCAGGGATGACAAACTTGCTGACCATCGAGTGGTGATCGATTCCGTCCGACTGTCGCAGAACTTCCGTCGCCTGGACGACGCCCTCGGTCCAAGCGCGGCGGTCGTTTTCCTGAAAAATCCGGGCGGTATCGGGTGGGAAGATCTCCTCATCGGTCCTACCTTGTGTATCTGTTGCAGTGTTCTGTCGAAAATCTGCTCGGCCTGGGGGTTGGCCAGGAGGTATCGTCCCTGCAGGTCCTTCATCCATGCTGGACCGGGCAAGTGGCGCATGAAGGCGGCGAAGCGCTCCTCGCTTTCCCGCTGCGCGGCCTCAGCCTGCCTTTGTGCAGTCACGTCGCGAAAAACCAAAACAACTGCATA
Organism: uncultured Acidobacteriota bacterium; assembly: GCA_964421755.1. GTDB lineage: Bacteria > Acidobacteriota > UBA6911 > RPQK01 > RPQK01 > CAVUUN01. The sequence goes on along the minus strand of CAYQYP010000257.1, from coordinate 4,934 downwards.
GATCCGAGTGTTGCGCTCGCCTACGCAGTCCCGCTCCACAATCGCCCAGGGCACGGCCTTCTTTGCGAGCTTTGCGCCTTGGCCTGAGGCTTCCTCCCCGAGAACCCTGGGTGACAGAAATCGCCGCAGCTTGGGTGTATGATGGGTTCAGCTACTCGGGTTCAGAACGCAACAAGGAGGCGGGTGATGGCCGCCCAGTCAGCGACGCAGACGACTCAATCTGTAACATCGTGATCGAGCGGCTCCGACGAGCTGCACCTCACACGGCAAGCAACATCGGCTCGCCCAGAGCGTTATATGCGGCGGAAAGCGGTGGCCATAAGCTTCCTTAGCACTCTTTAGCCAGCATTTTTCCGCCTCGTGTCCCACACTCGGAGTCATTATCAAAACCAAATCAATCGTTAGCATCCTGAACGAGACTATTTGGGTATCCGCGATTCAAATCATTGCCCGGATTTAGGAATGAAATGAAGCAGGAACGCTGGCAGGAAATTGAACGCCTCTGTCACACCGCCTTGGCGATTGAGCCGGGCAGGCGGGACGCATTTCTGGAAAAGGCCTGCGCCGGAGATGATTCGCTGCGCAAAGAGGTCGGCGATCTTCTGGCTCATAAGACGGAGGCGACAGAGTTCATGAAGGCGCCGGCCATTCGTGTGGCAGCCAGGGTGTTGGCTCAAGATCAGGAGAACCTGCCGGCAAGCGATCTGATCGGCCGCACCATCGGTCGCTATCGCATCGTCAAGAAGATCGGCGAAGGAGGCATGGGCGAAGTCTTCCTCGCCGAGGACAGCACGCTGAATCGCAAAGTGGCGCTGAAGTTTCTGCCTCCTGAGCTGCAGCAAGACGTTGTCGCTCGCAAGCGCCTTTTGCGAGAGGCGCGCTCGGCTGCCGCACTGGATCATCCTTTCATCTGCCATATCAACGATGTCGGCGAATCGGAAGGTAAGGACTTCATCGCGATGGAGTACGTCGACGGGCAGAGGCTCGACGATCGGCTGCAGAGCGGATCACTGCCACTGAGGGAGACATTGCAGATCGCGAGCGACATTGCCGAGGCGCTCGAGGAAGCACATGACAAGGGGATCATCCATCGCGATCTCAAGCCGGCGAACATCATGCTGACACGCAAGGGCCACGCGAAGGTCATGGACTTCGGGCTGGCCAAGCAACTACCGCGCGCCGACGGTCAGGAAGAATCGATCACCCGGAGCGGGACCGTCCTCGGTACAGTGGCTTACATGTCGCCGGAGCAGTTGCGGGGCGAGCCGGTCGACGCCCGTTCGGACATATTCTCTTTTGGTGTAGTTTTGTACGAGATGCTCGCCGGCGTGCATCCTTTCAAAAAACACGCCGGGATGGATACGGCCGCCGCGATTTTAAGTTCCGCGCCGCGCTCTATCGCGGAATCAGGCAGGAATATCCCCACCCTCCTCGACCGCGTCGTGCTCAAAATGCTCGCCAAAGCTCCAAACGATCGGTACGCCTCGGTTCACGACGCTCAGCTCGCGCTCAGGCAGGTTCTAGCGGATTGGGAACGAAAATCGGACAGACCGCGGCGAATGAAAACCGCGTCTCTGGTTGCTTTCGTTGCACTGGTAGTTCTCGGTGCTCTTATCTGGGCGGTTCAGTTCTTTAAGGGCGGGGATACAGAAACATCTCTGATCCCTGTCCCTTTTACAACCTATCGCGGCTTGGAATGGGCGCCGAGCTTCTCTCCAGATGGAAACGAGGTGGTCTTTTGGTGGAATGGGGAAAAGCAGGATAGTTTCGATCTCTACATCAAACAGATCGGGAGTGAGTCTCCTCGCCGGCTGACCTTCCATGCACGGGAACCCGGTGCTTTCGCTTTTGGCGTTCCCTGGGGGCATGGTCCCGCCTGGTCGCCAGACGGCCAATCCATTGCCTATGTGCGTGGTTTGGACCGTGACAGAGCAGCGCTCGTAATGATCCCCACCAATGGGGGGAGAGAACGGCAGCTGGCGGAATTCAGATCTGTTAGGGGGATATCCTGGCATCGGGGAGGCAGGTGGCTGGCGGTCGGCGCTGCTGAGGATTCTCGGGATGCGTCCCCGGCGATATACCTCATTTCCCCCCATTCTGAAGAAAGGCGACGCCTGACTTCCCCACGGAAGAGAACAACGGGGGGTTCCGTAGCTCAAGACAGGGATCCCGCTTTTTCCCCTGACGGGCAGACTCTCGCTTTTATTCGCGCGGGAGAGATCTATCTGCTCCGTCTTTCCGCTGCTCTGCTTCCCCAAAGTGAGCCGAAACAACTGACTTTTATGAATCAATTTACGGAAGGGCTCACCTGGACGCCTGATGGAAAAGAAATAATCTTCGCCTCGGGCAGCAAAGTGCACGACACGATTCTGTGGAGAATTGCAGCTGACGGCTCGGGGACGCCAAAGGCCTTGCCCTTCTCCCGAGAAGTTATGGTCCTGAGTCCGAAGATATCACTAAATCATCACCGCCTTGTCTACACTCGCAACATTTCAGATATCAACATTTGGCGTTGTCCGATTTCCGGTCAGGATGAAAAGCCTGTATTGCCATCGAGATTCATGGGTTCAACGCGAGTTCAAGAGGCAGCCCGATATTCCCCTGATGGCAAAGCTGTCGCCTTCCTGGCCTTTTCTTCGGGCAGGGGAGAGATCTGGGTCTCTGACAGCGACGGGAAAAACTCCCAGCGATTGACCTATTTGGAGGGCCATGCTCCCGGTCCTCCGAGTTGGTCGCCGGATGGCAAAGATCTTATTTTCCAGAGGGGTGGCTACGAAAAGAGTGAACTTTGCGTGATTTCCGCTCAGGGCGGAACTATCAGACAGTTGAGCCGCACACCGGCCGCACCGGTTTTGGGCGAGTCGCCGAGTTATTCGCAAGACGGCAGATGGGTTTACTTCGGCTCGGACGCCAGTGGCAGCTCTCAGGTATGGAAGATGCCTGCTGCGGGTGGAGCCCCTGTGCCGATAACTCGGCATGGGGGAACGGACCCGCGGGAATCGACGGACGGGAAGACGCTCTTCTACCTCAAGAATGACGGAGATGAACTGTGGAAAGTCCCAGTCGCAGGCGGCAAAGAAACCCGGGTGCTTGAAGGGATTTTTCTAGGGCAGTTCGACCTCAGCCGGCGAGGTATCTATTTCGTGTCCAAGCCGGACCAGGCGGTGGCAGCCCGGCCCGGGCAGAACGAGTCGCAGTTCCTGTTCAACTTTCTCTTTGTCCCCTTTGCCGGGGGCAAAACAAGACAAGTCGCGGTGATTCCGGAATTGGTTGGGTACGGATTTTCAGTTTCTCATGATGAACGGTCGATCGTGTACACACAAGTGGCTAAAAAGACAACCGACCTGATGCTTGTGGAGAACTTCCGGTGAGATAAGCGGCGCGGTTGGCGCCCGGGCGGTGGGATTTCAACCCGCCCTAAGCGCGTGGGTTCGAAACCCATCCTGTGAAACCTTCGACGGCGACTAGCCTGCTGATGCAATCTCGGAAGAAGTTCGACGGGATGCTACCGCTTCCGCTCGGGATTCACGATCAGGAAATTCTCGAGATTATTGATGTAGATCGAGTCGAAGAAGTGCAACGGCAAAAAGCCGTCCTCATAACGGCCGGATTGACGTGCCGTCAGTAGAACTTCGATGTTGCGGAAAAGCTTGTCACCAATCTGCAGCGCGGGGATTCGCGCTGTCAGGATCTCTCGCCGTCCAATAAAGCTGCTCACGATGCCGGGTCCGCCGGAGTCAACGGTTATCGGATGCAACGCCTGAGCGACGTCTTTATACAAAACAAAATAGGGATTGCCGGAATCGAGCATCAACCGCAGCGCTCCTGCCGCCTCCTGGATGTAGATCTTTCCTCCTCTTCTTTCGAAGGACACCTTCGTCCCGGACAGCGAAGTCACGGCGTTGCCGCTGTCTTCGATCTCCAGCTTGCGACGTCGCCGATCGAGGATGAAATTAAACGTCGAGAGGACGTCCTGACCAAGGATCCCTTCGATTTCCACGTCGAGTCCGAACAGACGTTCTAGATCTCCGATCAGGACCTGCTGCCCCTCACCTTTATGAATTCCGATTTGGAGTTGATCGACTCGACCCACTGCGAGCGACACTACGCCGGCGAAGGTGTGAACCCGCGTCGTTCCTGTCCCCGTTATACCGATTTTCGTTGCGAGCTTCTCGCTGATCACGGTTGTAGTCGCTCCGGTGTCGAGCAAGAATGTGTAGCCCTCATTCCCATTTAGTGCGACCGACACCAGCAGCCGTCCGTTGTCGCGTACTTTGATGGGAATGGTCGAGCCAGCAGAGGTTATTGCACACTGGAGAGCAGTAACAAGAATTGCAGCGACCACGAACCTGCAGAACCCGAATTCCTGCGCCATAGAGCCTCCTTGTGGGGGCAGGATCTTTCTGTCCCCATAGCCCTATGCGGGACCCGGGTTGCCGAACTATCATTGTCGTAATCAGACTCGCTCCAAACGGAGAAGGAGGCGCATGGGACGAGCTTCTCCTCTGGAACTCTCCACATTGCTTCGCGCCTGGAGCAGCGGTGATGAATCGGCGCTGGACAGACTGGTACCGCTTGTCTACGACGAGTTGCACAGGCTGGCCCACCGGTACATGGCGCGCGAGCGGGCAGGCCATACTTTACAAACGACTGCCTTGCTGAATGAGGCGTACCTGCGGCTCATTGATGCGGATAACGTGCAGTGGAAGGACCGGGCGCACTTTTTCGCGATTGCAGCAAAGCTGATGCGCCGGGTTCTGGTTGATTTCGCCCGTACGCGTGGGTATCAGAAGCGGGGCGGCAATCTGCAGAGAGTAAGCTTCGATGAAGCGCTCGTCATTGCACACGTGCCGAGCGAAGACCTTGTCAAACTCGATGATGCGTTGAAGGCGCTGGCTGAGATCGATCCCAGGAAAGCTCAGGTGGTGGAACTT
>CAYQYP010000256.1:0-12477 GCA_964421755.1 uncultured Acidobacteriota bacterium | reverse complement strand
GAGAGACAAAATCAAAGAAGTCGCCGTGGCATATCAGGAAAATCAGGTTGCATTATATGATGCGCTGATGAACGAGTTTGAAAGAGACCTGATGATTTGGGATGCCGAAATACATAAGGAAAATGGCGAAAACAACGAAGGTGGCCAACTCCTGACTTCGTGGCAATTCGCCGCGGTCACGACTCTGCTCGAGCTTTTTCTGAGATAAGTGTTCTGTTTTATCCTGATCGTTCTCCGCCACGGATTGCCTCCTTTCGTCAGGGGATATCACTCCCGGATGGGAGGTTCTATATCGTGATCGTGATCGTAATCGTAATCGAAAAATTTACATCCGATTACGATTACGATCACGATCACGATCACGAGCACGAGCACGAGAGGGAAGACCAACAGAATGCTGGGATGCAGCCACTTGTATGCGTGATCTTCGCGCTCGTGATCGCGCTCGTGCTCGTAATCGTAATCGTAAGTCGGCCTTTTGCCTTTTCTCCTTGTCTCCCTGTCTGGTATTGCCTGTCTTCCTTGCCTGCCCTCGGGCCGTTGGTATAAGCTACGTTATGCGCTTCGTTGCTGTTATCCCTGCGCGCTACGCCTCCTCGCGGCTCCCCGGAAAACCCCTCCTCGAAATTGCAGGAAAGCCCATGATCCGGTGGGTGTACGAGAGCGTCTCGCGTTCTTCGCTCCTGAGTTCGGTCATCGTCGCTACAGACGACGCCCGCATCCAGCGGGCGGTCGAGAGCTTTGGCGGACAGGCGGTCCTGACAAGCCCCGACCATCAGAGCGGGACGGACCGAGTGGCCGAAGTGGCTGCCAGCATCGACGCGGATGTGTTCGTCAACATCCAGGGGGACGAGCCGATGATGCCGGCGTCCACCATCGATGCGGTCTGCCAGCCGTTTGTTTCCGACCCGAACCTGCAGGTGTGCACAGCCCGAATCGGCTTGGACCCGCACACAGCCGAGAGCCCGCACGTCGTCAAGGTCGTGGTCGACCTGCAGGACAAGGCGCTCTACTTTTCGCGGTCGCTGATCCCATATCCGCGGCGACAGCCCGCAAGCTACTTCAAACACATTGGCATATACGCGTACACTCGCTCGTTTCTCTCCTGCCTGGGGCGGCTCAGGGACTCATCTCTGGAGCGGTCCGAAAGCCTGGAGCAGCTTCGGTTCCTGGAGAACGGAATCGCAATCCGGGTGGTCGAGATTTTTGAGGACAGCATCGGGATCGATACTCCCGAAGACGTCGAGCGTGTCAGGCCTCTATTGGAGAATAAACGCTTGTGGCCGGACGAATCCAGTAAGGGGGTAACGGAGTGAGTATGTCTACGAAATTCGTTTTCGTAACTGGCGGAGTTGTCAGTTCGCTTGGAAAGGGCTTGGCGGCGGCTTCTATTGGCGCCCTCCTGGAGGCGCGGGGACTCCGCATCTCGCTCCTGAAGCTCGACCCGTACATCAACGTAGACCCCGGCACCATGAGCCCGTTCCAGCACGGCGAGGTGTTCGTAACCGACGACGGTGCGGAGACTGACCTCGATCTCGGGCACTACGAGCGCTTCACAAATGTCCGTCTCAGCCGCGACAACAATTCCACGACCGGAAAAATCTACCTCTCGGTCATCGAAAAAGAGCGGCGGGGCGACTACCTCGGGAAGACGGTGCAGGTTATCCCGCACATCACCAACGAGATAAAGTCGGCGATCAAGAAACTGACCAATGGGTATGACGTGACGATCGTCGAGATCGGCGGGACGGTTGGCGACATCGAGAGCCAGCCCTTCATCGAGGCGATCCGCCAATTGCGCAACGAAGTCGGGAAAGAGAACTCGCTGTTTATCCACCTGACACTCGTGCCTTTCATCGGGACCGCCAAGGAACTGAAGACCAAGCCGACCCAGCACTCCGTCAAAGAGCTTCTGGAAATCGGAGTGCAACCCGATATTCTGCTTTGTCGCACGGACCGGTTCTTGCCCCGTGAGATTAAGGAGAAGATTTCGCTCTTCTGCAATATCCCAACCGAGGCCGTCATCACTGCCAAGGACGTCGAGAATATCTACGAGGTCCCTCTTGTTTTCCACGCGGAGGGTCTGGACGATCTCCTCCTCAGGCTGCTTCATCTGCCCCAGACGCCCGCGGACCTGAGCCGCTGGCAGACGCTCATGGAGAGTGCGAGGAATCCCAAGGGTGAAGTCACAATAGGAATTGTTGGGAAATACGTCGAATATACCGACTCCTACAAAAGCCTCAACGAGGCGCTCTCCCACGGCGGCCTGGCCAACGGCCTCGATGTGCGCCTGAAGTGGATTGAATCGGAAGGTCTCTGCGACGAAGCGGTTGACACGCTCGGGAGCGTTGATGCCATCCTCGTTCCGGGGGGGTTCGGACCGCGCGGTATCGAAGGGATGGTTCGAGCCATCCAGTACGCCCGCGCGAACCGGGTTCCCTTCTTCGGCATTTGCCTCGGCATGCAGTGTGCCGTGATCGAGTATGCAAGAAACGTCTGCTCACTCAATGCCAACAGTTCGGAATTCGATCCGGGCACACCGCACCGTGTCATCTACAAGCTTCGAGAGTTGTTGGGTGTCGAGGAAATGGGTGGGACGATGCGGCTTGGTGCCTATCCGTGCGTTCTGGACGAGGAGTCATTGGCCTTCCGTATTTACGGCAAGCGGGAGATCTCCGAGCGCCACCGCCACCGGTACGAATTCAACCGCGAGTACGAGCAACTCCTGACCAGCTATGGACTGAAGATCTCGGGCAATTCCCCCGACAAGAACTTCGTGGAGATCGTCGAGCTGCCTGACCATCCTTGGTTCCTGGCGTGCCAATTTCACCCGGAGTTCAAATCCAAGCCCCTGATGCCACACCCGATTTTCGTCTCGTTCATCGAGGCCGCTCACCGATATGCTGACCAGCGACGAAAAGCCGAGCGCTTCCAGCAGATGGAGTCTGCGAGTGTGCCAGGCCGGTCTGCGGGAAACCAGTAAGCAGAGGCCCGGTTGCGCGCTATGAACCTTGTTCAGGTGGATCGCTGGACCGTTGGGGCCGCGAATCCCTTTCTTCTCGTTGCAGGGCCGTGCGTTATCGAGAGCGAACAGCACTGCCTCGAAGTCGCCGGCCGGATCCGGGAAATCACCGCAAAACTCGCTGTCCCATTCCTTTTCAAGGCGTCCTTCGACAAAGCAAACCGGAGCTCCGGCCGCTCCTTTCGCGGTCCCGGTCTCGAGCAGGGTTTGCGCATTCTGGGGCTTGTGCGCAGCCGGATCGGAATCCCGGTCCTCTCGGACGTCCATGAAATATGGCAGGTGTCGGCTGCAGCCGAAGTCCTCGATGTCATCCAAGTCCCTGCCTTCTTGTGCCGGCAGACGGATCTCGTGCTTGCGGCGGCACAGACCGGACGCGTCGTCAACGTCAAGAAGGGGCAGTTCCTGTCTCCGTGGGATGCGCAAAACATCGTCGAAAAGATCACCAGTGTCCCGGGTGGGAAACTGATGCTCACCGAGCGGGGCAGCTCGTTTGGATACAACAACCTGGTCGTCGATTTCAAAGGACTGCCGGTGATGCGTTCCTTCGGCTGGCCGGTGATTTTCGATGCCACCCACAGCGTTCAGCTCCCCGGTGGGGCGGGTACCGCCAGCGGCGGACAGGCAGCCTTTATCCCAGCGCTCGCGCGCGCCGCGGTCGCGGTTGGTGTTGACGGGATTTTCGTCGAGGTCCACGACCGTCCTGAACAGGCCCTGTCGGACGGGCCCAACTCGTGGCGGCTGGATCGGTTGGAGGCACTCTTGGTCGAATTGCAGCAAATCGACCGCCTGGTAAAAGCGTTTCCGGCGTAGCGAAAGATGTTATCCACGAAGTGCACGAAGGACACGAATAGGAAGGGGCAAAGGGGCAAAGGAGCAAAGGGGCAAAGGGGCAAAGGGGCAAAGGGGCAAAGGGGCAAAGGGGCAAAGGGAAGGGCACCAGCAGGTCTGTTCGCTTTTCCCTTGACCCCTTTGCTCCTCTGCCCCTTTGTCCCTTCCTATTAGTGCACTTCGTGGATAACGTCTTTGTTTTTCCAGTATCATGTGCCCGAAATTGCTTCATATGTCACAGGAAACTGCGCGCAAGGTTCTCCGCATCGAAGCGGAGGCCATTTCCAGCTTGATCCCCCGAATCGATGGAATTTTTGACGCCGCCGTGTCGACAGTCGCGGCCTGCAAGGGGCGAGTAGTAACCACGGGAATGGGGAAATCCGGCATCGTCTGCAAGAAGATTGCAGCGACCCTTGCGAGCACGGGCACTCCCGCTCTGTTCCTTCACCCGGCCGAGGCCATCCACGGCGATCTCGGCATGCTCGTCCCGGGGGACCTGGTGCTGGCTCTCTCCAACAGCGGCGAGACAGCAGAGATCGTTCAGTTGCTCGGAACAATCAAGCGGTTGGGCATTCCACTGATCGCGTTTGTTGGTAACCGGAACTCAACCCTCGCCCGAAACGCGGATCTCGTCCTTGACGTCAGCGTGGACCAGGAGGCGTGCCTGTTCGGTCTCGCTCCCACCGCGTCGACGACAGCGGCACTGGCTCTCGGGGATGCCTTGGCGGTCGCGGTTTGCGAGCGCAGGGGCTTTCCAATTGAGGAATTTGCGCGCCTCCACCCGGGCGGGCGTTTGGGCAAACGACTCGCCACGGTCGCCGAATTGATGCACACCGGCGAACACGTCCCGAGGGTCAAATCGTCGGCGCTTATGGAAGACGTCATTTACGAAATGTCCCGGAAGGGACTGGGCGTCACCGCTGTTGTTGACGCAGATGAGCGCCTGGTCGGCGTGATCTCGGATGGCGATTTGCGAAGGCTGCTGCAACGGGACCGGGAGGGATTCCTGAACAAGACTGCCGCCCAATGTATGACTCCTGTTCCGGTAACAATCAGGGAGGATGAGTTGGCAACAGCCGCTCTTCACCTCCTGGAGACGCGCAAGATCACGTCGCTGATGGTCACCGGAACGGCTGGCGGATTGACCGGCGTTATCCACCTCCACGACCTGTGGGGAACCGAGATGTTCTGACAGGACTCAAGGGACGCCACATGGACACCGATTTCACAAGGATTCGACTCATCCTGACGGACGTAGATGGCGTCTTGACCGACGGACGCCTGGCTCGCCTTCGGGGCGGGGAAGAGGTGAAGTTCTTCTCAATCTACGACGGATTGGGCGTCAGGCTTGCCCAGAGGGCGGGCATCCAGGTCGGTTTCATCAGCGGACGAAGCAGTCACGTGGTGGCCCAGAGAGCGAAAGAACTGGGCGTGAAGCTCCTGGTGCAGGGATCCACCAACAAGGCGAAAGCGCTGGAGTCCCTCCTTGAGCAGGCCGGGGTCCCGCCCGAAGAGACCGCCTATGTCGGAGATGATTTGCCCGATTTGCCGATCCTGGCGCGCGTCGGCCTGCCCGTTGCACCGTCCAATGCGGCGGACGAGGTGAAGGCGTGTGCTCACCTGATCACCAGGGCATCAGGAGGCAACGGCGTGTTGAGAGAAGTAGTCGAGACGATCCTGAAGGCTCAGGGGAAGTGGGAAGCGCTGGTTCGCGAGTTTTCGAAACACCAGGCTTAATGTCCCAGGCACCAAAAGGGGCCCGTTGGGGGCCCCCGTTCACTCGCAGCCACTCGACTACTTGGCCGCTTTGACCTCGATCCTCAGGTCCGCGTAATCCGAGCCCATGGCTTCAGGAAGCGTCGCCCGGAGGACGAGAACCCCCGGCGTCGATTTCGCGGTAATAAGAAACGGAGCGAATCGCTTTCCGGCCGGAATGGTGACAGTCCCTAGCCCTTCGACCAGGCTGCCGTCTCCTTCTTGAACCGTTACCGGAACAACGAGCTCCGCCTCCACAGGCCGGTTGAGTACCAGGAAGGCTATCGACCAAAGACCGGTGCGGATCTTGATGCTGTTGGGCTGCCAGCGCACGTCCGCTTTTCCTTCCTTGTCCTCATTCCCCTGTGTTTTGACCTCGACGCTCAGCTCCGCGATGCCGCCCCCGAGACTCGCAGGCAGCTTTACCTCGATGGTGGTAGTCCCCTCGGCTTTCGCCGTGACACGGAAACCGCCGACGACTTTACCGGCGGGGATCACCACGGTCGCCGCCGATACGTCCGCAATCGCCGGGTCCTTCGACGTCACTTGCAGGGTCACGTCTTCATCCGGATGGCTCCTCAGAATGGTGATCACCGGCATTGTCTGTCCCGGTTTCATGCGCAGATGCGACGGCGCCAGCTGCAGCGGTTCGAACACGGTGATCTTGGTCGCGGTGACCGAAAGGTTGCTCGCCAGAACCCCGGCGACGCGGACATAGGCCCCTTCGGCCAGTTTGCCCTTAACCTGGGTTTCGTCGGTGAGCGTTACCGGTATGTCGTCAACTCCTTTGAGCTGAACGACCATGCTGTCTTCTTCCAGCTCGGTTATGACGCCCTCGAAGACCAACCTCGGCGGCTTGAACTCGAGCGTTCTGATCCGGATCTCCTCTGCCACCAGCCCATCGTTGGTCAGCTTGCCTTCGATCCAGGCGACATCGCCCACCTGAATACCGGCGAGCTCGATCAGCTCTCCTTCGGCATCCTTGATCTCGGTTTCTCCCGTCACCTTAACCGTCAGGCCGAGTACCTTCAGTTCCTGCTTGGAGGTGTCGACCGCCTCGACAGTGCCGCGTATTGAGAACTTGTTGACGCCGAAGTTAATGGCGGTGATCTCTTTGGCGAGGATACCGCCCTCGGCGAACACGCCCTCGATTCGCAGAAGCATGTCAGCCTTGAGGTCGGCGAGCGCAAGCTCGACGTCTCCCTCCCCGCGGATCTCGGTGATTTCGGTGACTTTAACGTCCAGGTTGAAGGTGGGTGTCAGCTGCAGATGTAGAGTGCCTACATCATCGCCGACCACATCGGAGACGCTGACGAGCTTGGCCACGAATTCGACCTGTGCGTCAGCTGAGAAGCAGGGTGATACGAGAAGTAAGAGTGCGAACGGAAGGAAAAGACGTTTCATGATTACCCTCCTGTGAAAGCATCCTCGACCTTCGGTTTCCCTCCTCCGGCGCGGTCCCACCTGGACCAACTGAGCCTTGAAAACCGAACAACGTCGAGTTGTTTTTCCCCCCACTCCCGCCAGCCGCAGGCGGATGCTGCGCCCGCGCTGGCGGTCTATCATCAACCCGGCAATTCCCGGTATATCACGGGTCTCGAAGCCGGTCAACAGGACGAAATCATAGCAGCCGCTCCCCGCCCGGCGGGTGATTGTGCTCACCCGATTGAGTCGCGCAGGCGAACGACGCCATCCCGAAACGCACCTGCAGGCGTAAGCAGGCTAACGATCAGGAAAGGTTCGTCCAAAAAGTCATAGAAGTATCCGGGATGCATGAGCACATTCCGACTCTCCAGCAGTCCGAGCGCCCAGTCTTCTTCGCTCTTGATGCCGGGCAGGCGAACGGCGGCATACCAGCCTCCTTCCACCCTCAGGCACTCGGCTGCGCTCCCCTCGAGGACCCGGCGCAATGTCGAGAGGTTTGAGCGTGTCCGCTCCCTGATTTGATCACGCACCGTTGCGCTGGAAGCCAGCAGCTCCCGGCAGGCCAGCTGAACGGGCGTGGCAACGGACAGGAAGGTGTCGGCGATCATCTCCAGGCGCTCGAGTGCGGCGCGTTTCAAGGATTCGGGACCGGCAACGACGATCCATCCGAGCTTGAGCTGCGGAAGTCCCGCGATCTTGGAAAGGCCATTGAGGACGAAGACGAGTGCCTCGGTTTCCCTCAGGGGTTCGAAAATCGCAGTGCAGCCGTCGAGCGCGTAATCGTAGAAGACTTCGTCGCAGACGAGTGGGAGGCCCCGAAGCAGGCACAGGCGCCTGATGTCAACCCATTCGCTCTCCTTGAGATACGAGCCGGTTGGGTTGTTCGGACTTACGGCAAGCAGGGCGCGGCTGGCGGCGCAAAGCGTGTGGCGCAGCTCATCGGTGTCCAGCCGCCATTCGCCGTCGTATATCAGCGGATAAGCAACCGTCCGGACGTTTTCGGCCCAGGCCAGGTAATCGAACAGCGGGTAGCTCGGACGCGGCATATGCACCTGGGTACCCGGGTCAGTCAGCAGCTTGAACAGGTACGCATAGGCCTCGCTCGTGCTCGCCGTCAGCAGGATGTCGTCGGGAGAGACGAGGTGACCGCGCCGCGCGTAGTACTCGGCGACCGCCTCCCTTGCGGCCGGGAGCCCCCTGGGGCTCGGGTCATAGCGGAGCGCCAGGGGAGAGGAGAGCGCCGTGAGAATTTCCCGCTCCGGATACTGAAAACCTGCGGTCGTTGGATTGGAGCCGGTCAGGTCGAGGATTCTGGCGCCGGCTGCCCGCTTTTGTTCGAGTGCAAGAGTCAGACGATTCTTTCCGGTGGCGTGTTCGGATCTGTGTGAAAACACGCCAGCATTGTACCTGCTTGACTGCTCGTTGAGTATAAGGACGGGCCGGCGCGCCTCGGCTCGTCAAATGCCGGATCCTTTTGTATTGATTTCCGGAAGGACTTCCTCTTTTGGAGGCTTTTGTTCTAAAATAACCGAGCCTACCGAAGCGAGCGGGAGTAATTCAGCGGTAGAATGCCAGCTTCCCAAGCTGGACGTCGCGGGTTCGATCCCCGTCTCCCGCTCCATAAAATCAACAACTTACAGCCGTTCTCGAAAACCTCTGTTCCATTTCTGTTCCGTTAATTTATCCAGACAACGGATTCAAGAGAATTTACTGCTTCCTTCCGGGTCTCGAGTGCGGTTGCGGTGTAGACATTCAGGTTGACGTCCAGAGTGTGTCCCAGTTGGTCCGCCACCACCTTGGGATCCACCCCCATATCCTTCATGAGCGACGAGTGAGTCCGCCGCAGAACCAGAAAATTGACCCAGTCAAGACCGACTTCCTTCAGCTGAGGCGCGATGAAGCGACGCCAGCAGTTGTCTTTCGACATCGGGGTGGCTGGCTTCTCGGACGGAAACACCCACATTTCAAGGCTCTTCGGTGCCGATGCCGCTCTCCACTCCTCGATCACTTCATGAAGCTTGCCTGACAAGGCCACCTGGCGCCTTGAATGCGTTGTCTTCGGAGAATCGATGTTTCCGCGGTAAACACGCTGCACGACTTCGACATGATCTTCCGCGACGTGCTTCCAGCAGAGTCCGAAAATCTCTCCTGGTCGCATGCCGGCAATCAGAGCCAGCATACAAACCAAGCGCCCACGAAGGCTTAGAACTCCAGAAAGCTGTTTCACCTCCTCTCGTGTCATTCGCCGCCTAACAGCCTTCCGGCTCTCTTTAGGGGTAAACAGTAGCAGGGTCGGGTTCTTCTGCAGGTAGCCCTCAGCGACAGCCATTCTAAAGATCTGCCTGAGATCCCATTTCAAGTGATCGACAATGCTGAAAGACAGATCCCTTTTGACCTTCGCGTCGAGGTGATTCTGAAGATCATCTCGAGTGAAGCTGTTCAGGGGCCGATCGCCTAGCTCGCGGAGCAGGTGGTATCGAATTCGATCCTCAGTCGTGCCAAATGTTGACGCCTTCCACTTACGGCTGAAGAAGGGAATGTAGACACCCTTCACGAACTGCTCCAACGTGACTTCTTCGGTCAGCTCCGGCAGCGGGTTGTTCACTTGCTGCATGATCTCAGCCAGCTTGTTCAAGGCTTGGCTCTTGTTCATTTCCGAAACCCGCCCGAGCGTCTTGCGGACCTTTCGCCCCTGATCGCGCCACTGGGCTACCCAAGAGGGCCCCTCCCTTCTAAGGTTCCCCTTCTGGTACCGTTTTCGCATGACTAACTCCTTTTGGTTCATGCGTCTACGGCGCCTCGATCGGTTGACTCAATCATACCATCCGGCCGGCCCTGCTCATTCAGTTTTTTCCATCCCTCAAGCGAACTTCTACGGATCAGCCGCCGCCGCCCAATCATGATTGACGGCAACCGGGAAACTCCTTGTATGTCTCCGCGTATAGCCTTGTAGATTTGCGCCTTTGAGCATCTCAATTCGGTTGCTACTTCTGCGGCAGTAAGTACTTCATCTTTCCAATCGATCAATCCCTTTTCCTCCCTTCTTGATTCTCAACTCACACCGTCAAACCAGCTTCCTGGTCAGCCTGTAGTACTTCAGTCCATGGACCGTTTTCTCGTGTTCTCGTTTCCAACCTGCCTTGTCAAGGACGTCCGAGTCATTAGCGATCCGTATTCCCAACTGCTTTGCATTGGAGAAGGGGAACTTGAACCCTTTGTTCTTGCCCAGGATCTGCAGTGCCATCAGGAGATCCTTTCCGCTGGCCAGGAAGTTCAGCTCAAACGGCTCTCCGAATTCGTTTTTCTTGACGTCGAAGTCCAGGTAGTACTGCTTTCGGAAGTCGGGCCCCTGCGCGATCATTTCCTTGACAAGAGCATCCAGGAGATAAATCGGAAGGTTGGTGTCCCGCTCGGTCTCCTCGGCCAGTCGGCCCTGGTACTGCATCCACCAGTCGACAATCTTCCATGTCTTTTCCTCTGACCTCGGCTCAAGGAACTTCTGCAAGGCAGACAAGATGATGATCATGAGCGTCAGGAAGGAGTCGACACGTTGCTTGGAGTGATTCGAGTAAAGGACCTGGAGCTTGTTCAGGATCTCACGCCTTTTTTCGTCGAGGCCCGGCAGCACTTCGCCAGCGAAAACCCGAAACAGGCCCGAGAGAATGCGGCTCCGGGCCTCCAGAAGCTTCGTCAGGTGCTCCCTCTGCATAAATCCCCGCTGCTTGAAGATCGCCCGGAACTCAACGTCGTACGTTCGGTTTATCAGCTCAGGTTTCGTCAAAGGCTCGATCGCTGTTATCGCCACCAGCGCTTTCGCCGACTCGCGGACCGTCTCGGAATCGGTTCCCGCCTTTCGCTTCCCCTTCGCGACACCCGTCGCCACGTGGAGCAGGAACTGCACCACGTCCGGGTTCATGTTCTCCGTCTCGAGGTTGTCGCAAATCAGAAATGGGTTTCGTGCCGAGTCGGCATAGCAATAGGCAACCGTCGCGGATTCCACGTGATCGGCGCCGTACAGCAGGCACGAGAGTATTCGGGCGGCGGTCGTCTTCCCCGATCCGGTATGCCCCGACAGCTTCAATAGAGGTTTCTCGAAAGTGAAATCGAGGAAGAATGCGGTTAAGATCCAAGAAACCTGGAACAGCCGGTTCTCGGGCTCACAGGCCAGTGGGGCGAGCACCAAGTCCCGGAGCAGTTCGACCGATTCCCTCGGCGCAACACCCGGATCAAACTCGACCGGCGCCATCTTGTCTGCCGATCGGAGCATGACTCCATCCCGGTTCGAGCCGTTCGGAAGGACCTCGACCCCGCCGTTGCGAAGACACAAAATTTCGTTTCTACGGTTGTGCAGGTTGACAAAGAAGCCCTTACGGCTGGCATGTGTCCAGCTGAGATCCGCGTCCCGGCGTCCGTACAACACGCAGCGGCTACGCATCACCTGCCACACCATCCGCGCCTGAAACTGCCCGGCGACCAGGTCGGTCTTCTCCATCATCAGCGCGTTGAAATCATCGTTGTTCCCGATCTCGACCAGCTGGCGATCGAACA
Organism: uncultured Acidobacteriota bacterium; assembly: GCA_964421755.1. Lineage (GTDB taxonomy): Bacteria > Acidobacteriota > UBA6911 > RPQK01 > RPQK01 > CAVUUN01. Next base: position 899 of record CAYQYP010000256.1, on the reverse strand, counting down.
TGAGATAGGCCTGCTTGGCCGGCGTCATAACGAAGACACCGCCGTTGTTCTCGAACCATGTGTAGATCTCCTCGCCGAGAGCACGGTAAGAGAACTTGTCCGAACGGTCAGATACGCGTTGGAGGAGTCTCTCGACCATGGTCCGAAGGTCGACAGACTGGAGAGTAGCTTTCCCCACCAACTCCTCGAATTCCGCTGGCCCGCGCCCGACCAGAAAGTCGTTCACGTCCTTGATCCCTTCCGGCAGCCGGACCACCCGGACTGGCCGGTTCCTCTGGTGGAACATCTCGCGGATCCGATCCGTTCCCTGGCGTCCCGCGTCGTCATTGTCGAGGACCAGGTGGACGTTGAAGTTCGTCAGCTCGTCGACCCACTCTTCCTTGAAGCCGGAGCAGCCGACGATGCCCACTGCCGGATAGCCAGCCTGCTGGAGCGCCATCGTGTCCGGGGCCCCTTCACAAACGAACACGGCTGATCCGTGTCCGAGTCCGGTCAGCCGGTCTCGATTGAAAAGCGCCGGGACCGGGCTGGACAGGTTACAGTACTTCGGAGCGCCCGGCTTCGGGTCGAGCAGACGACCTTGGAGGAAGACAGGCAGTCCGTCTTTGAGGATAGGAAAGAGGATCGGATGATTGGAGAACGAGAACCGGGCTTTCCCGTCTTTTTCTTGAAAGACGCCGGCGCGGACCAGAGCCGCTTGGCCAAAGGCGCGCAGAAGCCGGCTTTGAACCTCCCGCGTATCCGAAAGGAAAGAAACCTGAAAGCGATCGAGGGTCTCAAGCCGAATGCCGCGGTTCTCAAAATATTCGACGGCCTTGGATTCAAGCGGCCGGCCGCAATCCATCAGCGCCTGGTAGATCGCGGTTGGCGATGCTTGCCACTCCTCCTGTGGGCGCCCC
>CAYQYP010000255.1:0-28171 GCA_964421755.1 uncultured Acidobacteriota bacterium | reverse complement strand
GCGGGAACGCCGCCCTTTTCGTCAGCCGGTCAGCTGGTCAGCAGGTTAGCTGGTCAGCAACGGATGAACTAGGGACTAAAACAGGGCCTTCAGCGCGAACTGCCAGCTGCGCCCGGAAGGTGAAACCACCGAGGTCACGGTTCCGAATGAGGAACTCGTCGGCGTCGCGTTGGGTCCGCCGAAGCTCACCTGGTTGAAGGCATTGTAGGTCTCGGCCCGGAACTCGACCCGCGTGCTTTCGTGAACCTGGAAGTTCTTGATGAAGGAGAAATCCCAACGCACCTGGTCGTCCCCACGGAAGTCGTGACGCAGCGGGAACGTGCGGATGTTCGACCCAAGCTGCTCGCCTGACTTCTTGTTGAAGACGTCCGTGTTGAACCAGCGATCGATAGTACGCTGGTCTTTCGGCAGCTCGATATCCTTGAGGTTCCCCGTCAAGATGGCGTTGCCGAAGCCGAGCGGCCCTCCCGACTGAGTCGAGTAAATGCCGCTCACCTGCCAGCCGCCGATGAAGCCGTTGACGATCGAGGGAAGCGTCGAGCCAAACTTTCGACCGCGCCCGACCGGGACTTCCCACATGCCGCTGGCGGCCGTCCGGTGCGTCCGGTCGAAGTTACCGATCACGTAAGACGGTGTCGGGTCGAACTGGTTCAGGAAATCGGTCGCTTCCATCAACTTCGACCAGGTGTAGGCCAGCTGGAACGTGAAGCCCTGGCTGAAGCGCCGCTCGATACGGTTCTGCATCGCGTGGTACCTGGAGTAGCCGACCGGCTGCTCTACGAAGACGTCGCCGAAGTGCGGGTAGGGGCGCAGCAGGTTGCCGCGCGTCATGTTGGCGCCGTAAAGTGGATCGAGCCCCGCAAACGGGTTTTTGAAAGACTGCCCCAGATAGGTGATCTTCGGCTGATCGCGCGTCGGAGACGTGCTCAGGTACTGAGGCGGGGTAACGTTTAGGTTGCGCCTCACACCAAGCCGCGTCCCGCGGTTGCCGACGTAGGTCGACTCGATCATGAATTGGGCCGGCAGCATCTGTTGGATCCCGAACGACCACCGCTCCGCGAACGGCTGAAGCAGGTTGTAATCATAGAACTGAATCGTCTGACTGAGGTTCGTGCGCAGTCCTCCGGCAGCGCCGAGCGGATCTTTCAACCCATCCGGGAGCGGGTTCGCGACAGTCGCTTTATAAGTCAGACCGCTGTCCAGCGAAGCCTGGATTGGCGTCGACTGGGAGAAGCCGTATTGCCACCCTTGGTTGCTGTTGACTCCGATGGTGTCGTGGAAGACCCCGTAGCCGCCCCGCAGGATAGTCTTCGGGAGGAGCTGGTAGGCAAACCCGATGCGTGGCTGGAAGTTATTCTTCTCGCCCCTGTACGGGCTCCGGCCGATCTCGCCGTTTGACACGTACGTCAGCCCGCCCAGGACCCGGAACTGATCGACGGGGATCTCCGGGATCGGGTTCTTGGCGTAATTGGCTTTCGCCTGGGCCTCGATCGGATTTGACTGGTCATAGGCGAAGCCGGCGACCAACCGGTCGAAACGCTCCGTCAACGGAGTTTCCAGTTCCCAGCGCAGCCCGAGATTGAGCGTCAGCTTCGAGGTGAGCTTGAAGTCATCGTGCAGGTACAGCCCATAGTACTTCTCCTGCATCGCCCAACTCGCGCTACGCTCCATGGATCCGGAGGGGACCCCAAGGGCGAAAGACGCCATCTGCTGCCCGATTGAAGCGCCGGCACTGGTGTTCAACGGCCCTTTGGTATAGTCGTTATTGAAAGTGAAATTCGGTGAGGTTGAGGACGGGTAACGGGTGTGATTGCCTCGGTAGACGCGGACATCTGTTCCGAACTTCAAGTTGTGATCTCCCTGAAGCCGCGTCACGTTCCCGCTCAGACTGTGAGTCAAGCTCGTGTCGGCCCCGTCGCCGCTCTCCCACCTGCCAATATCGTCATAGCCCGATGTGGAAGTGTGTGGGACAGTCGCCAGTTCCTTGTCGACCAGGTTTACCAAAGTCGACGAAAAGCCGAGGCTCGCGAGGTCGAACCCCTGCGTGACCCGGCGTTCCGGGAAGTCCTGGCTGGTGATTCCATAGCGCACGTTCAAAACCGTGTTCGGATTGAGGACGTAGACGTCGTCGAGCGCGAAGCCGCGGTTGATGCGGTTCAGGATGATCGCGCTGTAGTCGCCGAACCAGTGGTCCTTGTCCTCCTCCCACCAGTCGTAGTGCACCCGGGCGAAGAGACGATGGTTTTCACTGAAAACATGGTCAATGCGAACGAGGTGGACGTAGTAATCCTCTTTCGCACTGAGATTGTAGAAGTAGTTGTTGCGGCCTTCCTTGTCTCCCGCCGCGTTCGGCAGTGGATAGAGGGCGAGCAGCTTCTGTGAGACCGGGTCGAGCCGGTTCGCAGGGATGATATTGCCTTGGAACGGGTCCCGCCGGAAGTTACTACCCTCGGCCCGTGTCGTTCGCGGGTCATAGATCTGATACGAGGGCCCGAGGGCGAGCAGTGCGGAAAAGTCGCCGCCGCGCTGAGCCGCGGTCGGGACAGTGCGGCTGCCGGACTGCGGCGAGCCCCACTTATTCCCTTCATAAGCGTAGTACCAGAAGGTCTTGTTCTTCCCGTTGTAAAGCCCGGGGATGTAAACCGGCGCGCCGGCGGAGGCGCCGTAGCGGTGGTCCTGGTAGACAGCTGGTTTCGTGTTGTTTTTGTTTTGGAAGAAAGTCGGCGCGTCCAGCGCGCTGTTGCGAGCCCAGTAATGCACCTCGCCGTGGATCTCATTCGTGCCGCTGGCAGTCAACACGTTCGTGATTGCTCCGATCGTGTGGCCGACGCTCGCATCGTAGGGGTTCGTCTGGATCTTGAACTCCTTGATCGCCGTAGGCGGCGGGCTGAACGCGACGCGCGACGTGCCGTTGCCGTTCGCGAAGTTGTTGTTGACCCCGTCGATCTGGAATTCGTTGTTGTACTGACCGTTTCCGTCGGTTGACATCTGGGACGGCGCATTGTTGAAAGCGGCCTTGCGGATGCGCATATCGGTGGCGTTGACCACACCGGGCGCCAGCAAGGTCAGATCCATGGGATTCCCGGCAAACAGCGGAAGCTCCAGGATGCGTCGTTCGTCGACGACCTGCCCCAGAGACGCGCCCGCGGTGTCGAGAAGCGGGGTTTCGGCAGTCACGAGCACGGTCTGGTCGATCTCGCCGACTTCCATCGGGATGTTCACCTCGACCGTCTCGCTGACTCGGACCTGAACGCCCTCTCGGACGTATTTCTTGAACCCCGGCATCTCGGCCGTGACCGAATAGACGGCCGGTAGAATGAACGGCATGTTGTAGTTGCCGTTGTCATTAGTTACCGAGGAGATCGTAACTCCGGTCTGCGCATTGGTTGCGCGGACCTCGACGCCCGGCATGACGCCGCCGCTGGCGTCGGTCACGCGCCCGAGCATCGTCCCGCGCGGGTCCTGCCCGAACAGCGGTCCACCGACCGCCAAGAGCAGAATGGCCACGAAACATAAGTACTTGATCTTCATAACGGATCCCTCCCAGTTGTCTGGAAGAACTCGAGGACTAGTTGGGGTTCAACAAAGGCCGGCAGGGCCGGCCGTTAATCAGCCTGGGAGCCTGAACCCTCCACCGCGTGACTACGCGCCTCCGTGTCCCTCCTGATTTTCGAACAGTTGAACAAAAAGACAATCAAACGCCGACTGCAGCAAAACTCTATAACGACCCGGACTGCATCTAAGCACTCCGGCCTACTTTTCCGTTTCCTTTTGACTCCTGGGGACCTGCTGCGGGTGCTGGCCGCACGATCATGGTTGTCGCGGCCGCTTGAACCGGTTGACCCAGGAGGCGTTCCACAAGGAGTTCAGCAGCCCGCTCCAGATGCCGCTGTACCAACTGCTCTGCCCGAACTCCATCGGCCTTTTTCAGCGAGTCCAGGATTTGCAGATGCTCCTGGTGAAAATCGAGCACTCGCTCCGGCAACTGCGGGGATACCGCCCGGAACCGGCGGAAATGGTCCTGGAGCGAGACGACAAAGCGTGTCAGCACCGCATTGCCGCACGATTCAACAATCAGCCGGTGGAGCGCGAGACCGGCATTGGATAACGCCAAGTAGTCGGTTTCGCCGTTCGACGATTGTCGTGTCAGCTGTTCCTCGACGCCAGCCAGGCGGTCGGTGCTCACGCGGCCCGCGGCCAGCCGGGCAGCAAAACCCTCGAGGACAGCCCGGACCCGGTACATTTCGACGATCTCGCGCAGTTCAATATGCGAGACAAAACTGCCCATGCGGGGCCGGATTTCGACCAGTCCTTCCTTTTCGAGCTGTTGGATCGCTTCCCGCATGGGGGTGCGACTGAGATTCAGGCGCCTGATGAAATGCTCGACGCGGAGTGGGTCTCCAGGCCGCAGTCGATTGCTCAGGATCTCTTCCTTAATCTGCTCATATGCGCGATCGGTGAGAGAAGCGTCGTTGGAGTAATCGATTCTCGCGGGGCGGTCCTTCCGGGGCTTCGGCCTGGCTTTGTTTGCCATCTGTTTCTTCTGGACAGTGAGGAGCTTACGCCCGCTGATACTGCTTTTCAAGCGAAAAATGCGATTGGCATAACAGTGATATATCAGTGACATTCTGTCGTGATGCAAGGCGCAAAGCAGAAAGGACCTCAAGGACCTCAAGGACCTCAAGAACGGCAAGGACGACAAGAAACAGCAAGGACATCACGACGCTACGGCAGCCCTGTCCCTGTCGTCCTTGGTGTCATTGAGGTCTTTCAGGTCCTTTCTGCTTTGCGCTTCCTCCGACCATGCGGTTATAGTTCTCTTCTTCAGGGAGGCGCATCCGAACATGGACATCTTCATTGGTGAACTGTTGGGCACGATGGTGTTGATCCTGCTGGGGAACGGCGCGGTGGCAAGCGTGCTCCTCAGGCGTTCCAAAGCGGAAAATGGTGGTTGGATCGTGATCACCGCCGGGTGGGCATTCGGAGTAATGAGCGGTGTCTTTACCGCCCAGGCATTTGGCAGCGCCGGCGCCCATTTGAACCCCGCAGTAACCGTGGGCATGGCGCTCGCCGGAGCACCGGAGGTGGTGGCCAACGCAGGATCGTATCTCGCAGGCCAAGTCATCGGCGCGATGATTGGTGCCGTGCTCGTATGGTTGACTTACCTGCCCCATTGGGCAATCACGGACAATCCGGATGCAAAGCTGGCCTGCTTCAGCACGGGCCCGGCGGTTCGACAGCCTGCCGCCAACCTGGTGAGCGAAACAATCGGGACCTTCATGCTGATCCTCGGGGTGCTTGCTATCACTCAGACTGCCACACCTGTGACCGGCATCTCCGTCCCGGGCGGCCTGGCGCCGTACCTGATTGGCGCACTCGTCTGGGGAATCGGGTTGTCCCTTGGGGGCGCGACTGGCTACGCGATCAACCCCGCCCGCGACCTGGGCCCCCGGATCATGCACACCCTGCTGCCGATCGCCGGAAAGCGAGACAGCGACTGGGGATACGCCTGGGTGCCCATCTTCGGCCCGCTGCTCGGCGGAGCCCTCGCGGCCGGCTTGGCCTCAGTGCTATAAGCTCAGCCGACCCCAAGGAACACCAGGGACGTCAAGGACAACAAGGACAAGAAACAAGAATCTATTTCGTCCTTGTTGTCCTTGACGTCCCTGGTGTCCTTGGGGTCGACTGAATCAAACCGCAAAGGAGTCTCATGGCTGCTCCGGTGGTGGATCTTAACGCCGACGTGGGAGAGAGCTTTGGCGCCTATCGGCTCGGGTCCGACGAAGACCTTCTCAACAGTCTTTCATCTGTAAACATCGCCTGCGGCTGGCACGCCGGGGATCCGGTCGTAATGGACAGGACCGCGCGCCTGTCCGCTCGTCTGGGCCTCGGCATCGGTGCCCATCCCGGCTATCCGGATCTTCTCGGGTTTGGGCGGAGAAACATGCAAATCACGCCTGACGAGGCGGCGGCTTACGTGCTCTACCAGTTGGGAGCGCTTCAGGGGTTCGCGCGGGCGGCCGGGTCCTCACTGCGGCACGTCAAGCTCCACGGGGCGTTCTACAACCAGGCGGCGTTTGACGAGGAACTGGGTGATGCGGTTTTGCGGGCGATAGCGCAATTCGACTCCGGCCTTATCGTTTTCGGGCTCTCCGGAAGCCCGTTTCTCGAGATGGCTCGGGGCCGCGGGCTGGGCATCGCACATGAAGTATTCGCGGACCGTGGATACAATCCTAACGGAAGCCTGGTTGCGCGGGGACGCGAGGGGGCGTTGATTGGAGACGAGCGGATCGCAGCCGAGCGCGCGGTTCGTATGGTAACGGAGGCCCGGGTACGGGCAATCGACGGTACCGACATCTCGATCCAGGCAGACACGATCTGCATTCACGGAGACCATCCGGGCGCGCCCCATTTGGCCCGTGTGGTGCGCCAGGCGCTTGAGCAGGCAGGGGCTAAGATCGCACCGCCGGGTTTGGCAGCGCAATAGCGAGGGCTGAGCCTTGGGCGAAGGTCTTTTCCTATAGGTCCCACATGTCCTTTTGGTCCTATTCCCTATGAACCAGCGATCATCGCGAAACTGGCGCGGCGGACCGGAGTTGCTGGGCGCCTCGTTCCTGATGGCGACCTCCGCAATCGGCCCAGGCTTTCTGACGCAGACCGCCGTTTTCACCGAGCTTTACAGGACCAGTTTCGGATTCATGATTTTGCTGTCGGTGCTGATCGCGCTTGCCGCCCAGCTCACGATATGGACGGTCGTGGGGGCCTCAGGTTTGCGTGCTCAGGATCTTGCGAACCGGGTAGTCCCCGGGCTCGGATATGCCCTTGCCGGGATAATCTGTCTGGGCGGGCTCGCGTTCAATGTCGGCAACATCGCGGGTGCGGCTCTCGGCTTGGAGGTGGTCTTCGGTCTAGACCAGCGGTTGGGGATGACGGTCAGCGTTGCCGTCGCGATCGGGATTTTCCTTTACAGGGAAGCAGGCCGGGCGATGGACCTGCTCACGAAAGTTCTGGGCGGCCTCATGATCCTGCTGGTTTTCTATGTTGCGATTATCACTCGGGCGCCTCTTGGCAAAGCAGTCGCCGGGACTTTTGTCCCTGGCCAGTTGGATTTCTTCCCGATTGTCACGCTCCTGGGCGGTACCGTGGGCGGCTACATCTCTTTTTCCGGAATCCACCGTCTCCTGGACGCTGGTGTGAGCGGCAAGGAGCGGCTGTCGGAGATCAGGCGGAGCGCACTATTTGGCATTTCGATTGCCGCGATCATGCGTTTCCTGCTCTTTCTTAGCGTGCTCGGGGTGGTCAGTCAAGGTATCCTGCTCGACCCCGCCAACCCGCCGGCTTCAGCTTTCAAAACAGGGGCGGGCATGGCCGGCTACAGGCTGTTCGGGATTGTCCTCTGGTGTGCGGCGATCACCTCGATTGTCGGTGCGGCGTTCACCTCCGTCTCCTTCGTGCGGACTTTCTCCCGAGGCGTCGAGAAGAAATCGTCAGTCGCTGTGATTGGCTTCATTGTCGTCTCCGCCTTGATATTCCTTGCAGTCGGAAGGCCGATCACACTGCTGGTGCTCGCCGGTTCACTCAATGGCCTCATTCTCCCCGTGTCGCTTGGTATCGTGCTGCTGGCGGCCTGGACGACGAAGCTGATGCCTGGTTATCGCCCCTCGCGATGGTTGCTGGCGGGAGGGGCCGCGGCAGCCGTTATCTCCTTGGTTGCAGCAGTGTACGGCTTGCAGGGTATGGCGAACATGTGGCGTTGAGGACTGCGATGGACCAAGAGCCGAGATACCTGGTCGCAGGGGACGCCGGTCTCGTTGTCGAATTTGCGGACCGGATCGACCCGATCGTTAACGAGCAGGTCCACGCTCTAAGCCATGCAATGGACCGGCAACCGATTGCCGGCGTCATCGAGACGGTTCCCACCTATCGCTCGCTTCTGGCTGTCTATGATCCGTTGGTCGTCGGATGGGCCGAGTTGGTGGATCAGGTTTCCAACCGGCTTCGGAACATCAGTGAAACAGCCGAGCAACGCCCGAGCCGGTCGATTTCCGTGCCCACCGTTTACGGGGGCGAGCATGGACCGGACGTCGACTTCGTGGCTGAGCACAACGGACTATCGGTCGACGATGTGATCGCGATTCACAGTGCTGTCAACTACCAGGTCTATATGATCGGGTTTACCCCCGGGTTCCCCTACCTGGGGGGCATGTCGGAGCGGATTGCAGCGCCGAGGCTCGAGCGCCCGAGGACCCGCATACCAGCCGGTTCGGTTGGAATAGCAGGGAGCCAGACGGGAATCTATCCCGTCGATTCGCCCGGAGGCTGGCGCCTGATCGGGCGGACTCCCCTGAGTCTGTATGATCCCGGTGCCGAAGACCCGGTGCTGTTGCGTCCCGGGGACCGCGTGCGTTTCGAGCCGATCGACCAACTCCAGTCAACTGGTCAGCCGGTCAGCCGGTCAGCCGGTCAGCAGGTTAGCCGGTCAGCTGGTCTCGTGAAAGTAGTCAAGCCGGGCCTGCTGACCACTATTCAAGATGGCGGCAGGCCGGGGTACATGCGCCTGGGTATCCCGCCGTCGGGCGCCATGGATCGCTTCTCGCTTCAGGCCGCCAACTCGCTGGTAGGCAACGAACCGGGGGAGGCCTGTCTGGAGATTACCCTGCTCGGCCCGACCCTGGAGTTCAGCAGCTGCAGCCTGATCGCTATCGCCGGGGCCGATTTCGGGCCAACCCTGAACGGCCGGCCGATGGAAACGTGGAGCTCCTTCGAAGTCCAGCCAGGCGATCGGCTCAGCCTGCCGGCGGCGCAGCAGGGTTGCCGGGCGTACGTTGCTTTCCGCGGTGGAATACGAGTCGCGGCGGCTCTTGGAAGCCGATCGACGTATCTGAGGGGAAGGCTTGGCGGTAACCAGGGAAGGGCATTGCAGGCGGGGGATGCTATCCCAATCGGCCAAACGGGCGAATCGTTCGCTGGTCGTCGCCTTCCAAGCCGTTTCCGACCGCGCTACCCGTTGACCCTGACAGCGAGGGTGGTTCTCGGGCCGCAGAGTGACCATTTCCCGCCGGAAAGCGTGATTCTCCTCCAGGGAGCCGAGTACCGGGTGTTGTCGGAATCTGACCGGATGGGATACCGCCTCTCAGGTGCTCGGCTGTTCCATTCGCGTGGCTCGAACATTATCTCCGACGGCGTTGTAGCCGGCGCTATCCAGGTCCCCGGAGACGGCAACCCGATTGTCATGCTCGCCGATCGCCAAACGACCGGCGGATACCCGAAAATCGCCACGGTCATTGCGCCCGACCTCGACCGGATCGGGCAACTGAAACCGGGAGACCGGATTCGGTTCGCCGCCATTTCGCTTGAAACCGCGCATGATGCTTACCGATCCTACCGGAGGAATCTCGATAGTGTCCGCAGCTGGGCAGGAGGCCAGCCAACCGGGCCGAAAGGCGGCGGATTCTGAAAGGCGAATCCGCCCTACGACTGATTGCTCTCTCAGGTCGAGTGGTCGTAGGGCGGATTCGCCTTTCAGAATCCGCCGCTTTTCGGCCCGGTTGGCTGGATGTATGTATGCCTTAGCGTCTAGTGCGTTCGTTAACCCGGGAACTTTCCTGCCTGTCTGAAGTCTAAGTCCTTTGAATATCGGATCCGGTAGGGTTTCTTCACTGCGCCGGCGTCCCACTGGCGCTAACAGAGGAGGAGGTATGGCAGCCTTACTCGGGATCTGGTTGTGTCTATTTCTGTTTCCACCGGCTGGTCTCTCCAGAGCGAACCCCCTGTTGTCCTCCGTCTCGAGTGTTGCTCGCCCCGGCTTTGCGCTTCAGCTTCCCGCCCCCCTGTCCGCACAACCGAACTGGGTGACTGTCGAAAGGAAAGCTGGAAGCCAGGCGCAGGGGCGGGAAGGAGACGGGGACCGGGTTCTCTCACCTTACTTCCTTGTCAGGAACGAGGACGCGACGGTCGATGCATTCCCCTTGAAGGAAACCTCGGTCAACGTCCGAATATCCGGTGTCATCGCTGATGTTCGGGTTACCCAGACTTACGAAAATCACGCGCGGAAGCCGCTCGAGTGCGTTTATGTATTCCCCATGTCGAGCCGAGCGGCTGTCTACCGCATGGAGATGACGATCGGCGAACGGCGGTTGGTCGCTCGGATTGCCAGACGAGCCGACGCCGAGAGGGAGTACCAACGGGCGAAGCAGCAAGGCAGGACCGCGTCGCTGCTCGAACAGAACCGGCCGAATGTGTTCCAGATGAAGGTCGCGAACGTTCTTCCGGGCGACCGCGTGGCCACAGACCTCTTCTACACCGAATTGCTGGTTCCTGAGGACAACGACTACGAGTTCGTCTTTCCAACCGTTGTTGGCCCTCGCTACTCCAACCGGTTGAGTAACGAGGCGCCGGTCTCCGAGAGATGGATCCAGAGTCCCTACCTGCATTCCGGCGAGGAGCCACCACAGCAGGGATTCAACCTCTGGGTGGAGATGGCCACCAGCGTCCCCATCTGGGATCTCGCCTGTCCGTCTCACGCCCTGGAGGCGAAGTTTGCTGATGCGTCCCGGGCCTCGATTCGACTGCCGGAAACCGAGCGTCTGGCTGGAGACCGGGACTTCATCCTGCGCTACCGTTTGGCCGGGCAGGAAGTCGAGAGCGGCCTGTTGCTTTACGAGGGGCCCGAGGAGAAATTCTTTCTGGCGATGGTGCAGCCGCCCCACCGAGTAACCAGGAAGGAGCGGGCGCCAATGGAATACGTCTTCGTGGTAGACGTCTCCGGCTCGATGCAAGGCTATCCGCTGGCTGTCTCAAAACGGCTGCTCGGCAATCTGCTGAACGCACTTCGCCCTGAGGACCGATTCAACGTGATCCTGTTCTCGGGTGGGTCGTCGCTGCTCAGCCCGAATTCGCTTCCGGCGAATCCGGCACACATTCGGGCGGCCGTCGGTCTCATCGATACCCAGCATGGGGGAGGCGGTACGGAGATCCTGCCCGCACTGCAAAGAGTGGTTGATCTGGCGCCGCCGTGTGAGCCGATGGGGCGCACGGTGGTGATTGCGACGGACGGGTATGTCGCCGTCGAACCGGAGGTCTTTGATCTAATCGCAACCCACCTCGGTGACGTCAACTTCTTCGCTTTCGGCATAGGAACTTCGGTCAACCGGTTTCTGATCGAAGGGATGGCGCGAGTGGGAAAAGGGCATCCCTGGGTCCTCACCGCAGAGACGGATGCCGAGCGGGCAACTGACGAGTTCCTCGAGTATGTCGCGTCGCCCGTTCTCGTGGGGACCGATCTGCAGTTTGAAGGCTTCGACGCTTACGACGTGGACCCCGGGCAGTTGCCCGATCTGTTCGCTTCCCGCCCGCTGGTCATCTCGGGGAAGTGGCGAGGGGAGGCGGTGGGGCGCATCAGGCTGCGCGGGATGTCGGGAAACGGGCCGTGGGCCGAGACCATCGACGTCGCGTGTTCCGAGCCTCGTCCCAGCTATTCCGCCCTCAGACACCTGTGGGCACGGGAGAGAATCGCGACAGTCTCCGATTACGGCCGGGCTTTTGCAGAGACACCGGAAAGGGTTGAGCAGATTACCGATCTGGGACTGCGTTACGGCCTGATGACCAAGTACACCTCTTTTGTCGCGGTCGACCCGCTCTCCCGGACGAAGCAACAGTCGACCAAAGTCAATCAACCTCTCCCGCTGCCCCAAGGAGTGTCGGATCTCGCGGTAGCGGACTGGTCAACTCAAGCGGGGTGGGCCATTCACTTCGATGCCTCCTCCTTCCAGGCACCCACGGAGATCCCGCCGGCAATGGAGGACTTCCCCCATTACTCCATCGCAGCGTGCCGGGTGGCTGGTCACATTGGCGTGCCGGGAGGGGTCCCCGGTGGCGTCGTTGGGGGAGTACCCGGCGGTCTGGTCGGGGGAGTTCTGGGCGGAGTCGCGAAGAGTGCGGCACCACCGCCCCCACCTCCACCTGTCCAGAAACTTGCACCGATTGTGGTCAGCGGCAACGTTCAAGCCTCGCGACTCATTCGAAGGGTGGAACCGGCATATCCCCCGCTTGCCCGTCATGCGGGGGTGCAGGGCATAGTGCTGCTTCGGGTGGAAGTTGACGAAAAGGGCAATGTAGTGCAGATCGAGGTCGTTCGAGGTCACCCTTTGCTTGTTAATGCGGCGGTTGAGGCGGTCAAGCAATGGAAGTACAGGCCCACCCTCGTCAACGGGGGCGCAGTCCCCGTGATCGTAACCGTTACAGTGCGATTTGCCCTAAAATAACGGGGATGGTTGAACCTCAGTCGAGCCGGCGATCACCGGCTCGAAGAGCGAATGTTTCTCGTCCTCAACCATGGGACCCGTGGTTGCTAAGATCTCGGCAAGCCGCGGGTCTTCCATGAGTCGTTTCCAGGAGTCTTCAAAATCGGCGGCCGAAGCGAACTCCCAGAGTTCCATATACTCGCCGGCGTTCCCGACAAGCGCCCGGGAGAGCCCCCGGAACTGAAGGCGATGGTCTGCGATGAGCGGAATGAGGCGGGTTCGGAAGACCTCTTCATACTGAGCGATCTGGTGAAGGCGGACTCGGTAGGTGACTTTGAGGATCAGCATCGATTTCTCCGGAGCAACAGCTAAGCCCCGAACAGGTCCGGATGTCAACACTTTCCAGTGACACCACGCCGACTGCGCTGCATCTAAGATGGGACGAGAGGCGACACCATATGATCCCAAGGCTAGTCTTGGTCACATTTGTGCTATTGACTGCCGATTGGCTGGTGGTTCCCCTGCGCGCGCAGGAGGAGGTAAAGCCCCTTCCCGATTTGGCGAGCTTCGTCGCCGAAGTGAAGTCCAGACTGCAGATCAACCAGACCTTGCTGAAAAACTACACCTACCAGCAGAGGAACTCGCAAAAGCACTTGGATAAGAACGGCCGGGTGAAAAAAACCGAAACGAGGTTGTACGAAATCTTTCCGAACGCCGATCCAGCGCTGACGTACCGACGACTGGTCGAAAAGGATGGGAACCGACTGTCGGAAAGCGAGTCGACGAAACAGGACCGCGACTACGAAAAGCGACGAGCAAATGCGGAGAAAAAGCGTCTGAAAAAATCCCACGCGGAGACCGAGGAGAAGGCGAGGCAGGAAGAGAAGGAGGCCATCGAAGAGGCATTCCGAGTCTTTGATATCGCCATGGAGGCTCGAGAGATCATCGGGGGGCGGCCAGCCATACGGTTCTCATTCGAGCCAAAGCCCGGTGTCAAAGCAAAGAGCAAAGAGGTCAAGATTCTGCGAAACTTCGCCGGGCACGCCTGGTTCGACGAAGAGTTGTACGAGATGGTTCGATTCGAGGTCGAGGCAATCAAGGATGTCAGCCTCGGCTTCGGGCTGGTCGCCAAGCTACACAAGGGTTCAAAGGGCTTTTTCGAGCGCCGTCACTTCAACGGTGAAGTGTGGCTGCCCTCTGCTACACAATTCACCGGGAACCTCCGGCTTCTTCTGTTCAAGCGAATGAGGATGGAAGTGACCGACGAATTCTTCGACTTCCGCAAATTCACCGTGGAAACCTCCGTGAGCTACGATCGGCAGTAGCAGTCGACCCACCTCAAGGATAATAAACCTTCGGCTATTCTCGCCCCACTTGAGTCTAAACTAGCGGAATAGGGAATTGGACGATTCCTCGGAGAGAGAGGGAAAGTGGGGTCGACCACGATTTCGAGCAAGCTGAAGGGCTCAGCCGGGTTGGAGCAGGCACACGAACATTCGTGGATTGCTGCGAGCCAGCGCGGCGACAGCGCTGCATTCAATCGGCTTGTCTTGAAGTGGGAACGGTCGATCTACAACCTCTGCCTCAGGATGCTGCAGAATCCGGAGGATGCCGAGGAGGTTACCCAGGAGGTCTTTCTCAGGGCCTTTCGGTCGATTCGGAATTTTCGTGAGAACGCGAGCTTTTCGACCTGGCTCTATCGCATCGCAGCCAATCAGTGCCTGTCACGGCTGCGGAAGCGGGATAACCGGGTAACCTGGTCAATCGATAGCGAAGAATCGCGTGAGCAGATTGACCATAAGTTGCCTCACCAGGAATCGCACGAGAACCAGTTTCTCCAGCAGGAGACCGGCACGAAAGTACGGGAGGCGCTGGCGCGGCTGTCCCCCGAACAGCAGCTCGTCATCGAGCTGAAGTTCTATCAGGAGTTGACGTTCGAGGAGATTGCCGATGTAGTCCAGGCACCGCTCAGCACGGTGAAATCGAGGCTGTACGGAGGCTTCGAGATCCTGAAAAGATGCCTGTCTCCGCGCCGGATCGGAATTTGAGACGAAGAGGGACATATGAGCGAGAAGTGTCAAGAAGTCAGAGAGTTGATTCTGCGGGCGGTGGTTGAGGACTTGGAGCCGGATTTGAGGGCTCGGCTGCAGAATCATTTGTCCGCCTGCGCCCAGTGCAGGGAAGAGCAATCTCTCTGCGAAGCGACCCATCGCAGGCTCAGCACGGTTGAGGATGTCCCCGTGCCACGACACTTTTTCGTGCAGCCGGATGCAGAGAGGATCGATGCCTGGCAGGCACTCAGACGCCTCGCGTTTCCATGGAAGCTGGCTCTGGCCTCAGTTCTGGCCGCAGCTCTTCTGGTCGGCGTTTTGGCGTTTTCGGATTTTCGGTTCCGGGCAGAAAACGGCGTGTACGCTTTTTCGTTTGGGCAACCTTTGCCCGAAACGGTGACCCATGCCAAGGTTGAGGACCAGGTCAGAGCGGTACGAGCCGAGCTCGAGCGGTGGGTCGACCAGAAGCTCGCATCCGAACGACAACAATACCTGGCCGCGCTCAGGGCCGAAATCGAGAAGACGGACGGCCGCGGCTTGACCTCACAACAGCGAACCATGTTGCTGGCCGCGTTGTCTGAGACCGAGAATCGCTTGGCGGATCGGATCCAAACAGCGGGAACCGTGCTCGAAAGCCGGATGGCCAGTTCCGTCACCTCTTTATACGACACGATACAGTCCCAACGGGCCCAGGATCTGAGGGGCATTCGCCAGACGATTTCGGCCTCGGCCATGCAAAACGAAGCCAGCGATCGGCAGACGCAGGAGGTGCTCAGCACCCTGCTTGAAGTCGCCGAGCTCAGGATGGGCGGTCAGAACTAACGCCTTTTGAAACAAGGAGCATCAACTACCATGAAGCGTCGAATAGTGCTCTCGGCAATTGTCGTACTACTCGTTCTTACTTTCGTTGCGGTCAAACCGTTCGCCCAACAGCCGGCACTCGATAAGCAAAAGAGCCGTCAGGAACTGGAGACGATGAAGGGGATTCTGAAGACGTCGATCAGTTACGCGCTAAAGCGAACCGAGAAGCCGAGGACTACCGGGGAACCGGCCGTTGTAGGCTTCGGCAAAGGAGACTGGGGCATCGGCGGGATCGATGCGTTCTACCTCCAAGGCCAAGGCGCGGTTTTCGTGATTCCGTTGTCCGCATTCAGGCTGCATGGGCACATGGATCTTGGGACCGGTTTTGAATTTACTGATCTGCTCGGAGTCGAAGAGACGGCGTTGTTCCAGGCGGAAATAGCCAAGGGGTTGAGCGAGGGCATGGCTGAGGCGGCCGAGGAGCTGAAAGCCCAAACGGAGAGCGGGACCGCCAAGGCGCAGGTTAAGCCGAAACCCCAGCCGAAGATCGAGATCGACAAAGAGAAACTCGAGAAGATGCAGCAGAAGATCCAACAAAACCGCGCCGAGGCCAAGAAACGGCATGAGGAGCTGTTGGCCCGCGTCGAGAAGATGAAGGGGAGTCTGAAGGAGACGCTCGCGAACTACGGCGACTCGTTGACCATTGTGAAGCCGGACGAATTTGTGACCGTGGTCATCTCGGGCGGCAGTAACTTCAAGATGTGGGACGAGGCAGGTGAGGAAGATGAGGTTTGCCATGTTGTATCAGTTAAGAAAAGCCTGGTCACCGACCTGAAGGCCGGGAAGATTTCACGGGAAGAATTCGAAAGAAGAGTGACGGATTACAGCTACTGATTACACGGACCGACACGGACGAATACGGACTAACACGGATAAGGCAATCGCTGGACCCGTCCGTGTTAGTCCGTGTCCTTTTTCCGTGCTTTCCGTGGGTTCACAGCAAGCCGTCTGCAACCAGCAGGCAGAGCAACCCCAGCAGCGCCCCGGCAATGACATCCAGCACGTAGTGGTACCGGCCATAAACCGCGCCCAGGGCCATTCCAAAGACAACCAGCGAGGCGATGATGCCCGCCTCAACCCCCCAAATCCTCCAGCTCCAGACGACGAAAATGACGCCGGTCGAGACGTGAGCGCTGGGGAAGGCGCACCCCCTGTGCGCCAGCCCTTCCCACATCAGGCGATTGGTTGCACGAGTCAGCCAGGACCCCGACAGCCTCTGCCTGGATTCAGCCAGAAGCCCGGCCGAAACCAATCCCCAGCGGGGTCCCCAGACGGGCGCGAGAGGAAAGATGCTGTACGCCGCCGCATAGCCCAGGACTACTGCCAGCATGACAGCCTGAAACTCTGCGAACCGGCCGACCGCGTGCAAATACACGCCAAGCAACAGCGTGTACAAATAATACGTGTTGTAGAGCAGGTGAAAGAGGTCGTTAAGCCAGGGCCGGTCAGCTGCAGCCAGCCGCAGGCTGAGCTGCCCGAAATACTTGCCCTCCGCTTTGATCAGACCCGGATCGAACGAGAAACCCGGCGGGTAGCAAGCGCACAGCGTATGTCCCGCCCACAAGTAGGCCCACCAGAAAAAAACAATCGGCGACCATAGCGCGAGGGTCGTGAACACGCTATTGGCCGGCAGGGAGGACGAATTCAGCAGGACAATCTGGACGACAAACAGCACGCTAAGAACGAGGTTTGTCAGGAGGATCCGAGAGGGGCGTGGCGGGCGATAGCGTCCGATCAGGATGTAGGTCGTGTGGACCGCGAGGTAGGCAATGACCAGCCAGTGCGGAAGTGGCGAAATAGTCAACTGTTATCCCTCCCCCGAGGAAGTGGGACCAGCGCGGCCTCACGGGCGCGGTTTCCGCTCGTCTTTCACCGCGGCGCTGACCGCGTCTTTCTGCTCCTGAATCAGGCGATTGTAGATATCCCGGTGTTCCTTGGCCTTCTCCGCACGCCCGGCGCGCGAATAGGCGATAGAAAGCTGCAGATGCGCGGTCGCGAAGCCGGGGAGCTTGCCCGCCACGATCTCCAATTCCCTGATTGCCTCCTCGTAGTTACCCTTTCGATTGGCCAGCAGGCCGGCAACGAGGTGTGTTTCCGCCCAATCCGGGGCGATTTCACGGGCCGCCTCCAACGACTTCTCGGCCAGTTCGGTCTCGCCTCGCTGATGCTGGATGCGCGCGAGCTTCGCCATGCAGGGGCCGCATCCGGGGTCCCTCTCCATCTCCGCACGCAAGGTCTGTTCGGCTTCGTCCAGGTTGTTCTTGGAAAAGAGGATTTCGGCCAACTGGTAGTTCACTTCCGGGTACTGGGGGTTGGCCCCGCGCACCTGCTCGAAAGCGGCCTGGGCAGCGTCGAGAGCCCCCGACGCATAGTACGTGAGTCCCAGCCGGAAGCGGGCATCCACGTCCTCCGTGTGGTGTTTCAAGTATTCCTGGTAGGCCTGCGACGCGAGGCGGGTTTCCTGCAATTGATACAGGGCGTCCGCCAGGATCAGCATCTGGTAGGAATCCCTGGGCGGGAAGTCCTGTTTGTCGGCGGCCTGTAGCGATGCCAGGGCGTTCGCCTTACGATCCTGGGCGGCCGCAACCAGCCCCTGGAGGAAACGGACTTCGCCCAGCCGGCGGTCCGGCGTCGCGCTGGGTTGGCCCCCTTCCGGAGCAATTCGGGCGGCGATTCTCTCGGTATGTTCTCTCGCCGCGTCGGTCAGTCCATACCGAATCAGCAGATACGCGAGTTGAAAAGCGAGTTGCTCATTGGCGGATGCAGCCGGTTCAAGCCTGCGCAGCTGAGCGAGTCCCTTGGCCTTCTGCCCGTGGGCGAGGTAGGAGTCCATCAGCTTTACCTGGACCTCGGGGTTGTCGGCGAAACGATCGGCCACGGATTCCAGCAGTTGTTGGGCTTCAAGGCTTTTGGTGTCTTCTTCGTAAAGAAACAGACCCAGATACAGCTTCGTGTAGGGATCTGTTGGATCTGCCTTGGCGGCCTGGCGCAAGGTGACGATAGCGGTCGCGAGGTCGCCTCTCTGGTACGTCTCGAGCGCTTTTCGAATCAACTCGGACGTGGTCTGTCCAAGCAAAATTGCGGACAAGCACAACAGGACAACAACTGCCAGGGTGCTGACTCGTACCAGTGTCCTCGACCGCATTTCGGGCATTTCGGGGACATAATACTTAATTCCCACGCCGCTAACCTGAACCGGACCGTTTGCAAAGGAATTAAGTTTTGTGTCCCCGAAATGCGATGTCTTGGTACACCGTGATTTCGGGGACACGAAACTTAATTCCTTTGCTGACTGTTCGCGACCGCTGGCGGATTGGGAATTAAGTATCATGTCCCCGAAATCAGTCTTCGCATTCCGCATTCGATCACGGCTCCACGATCTTGTGCTCTCGGTTCGCTGCCGGTTCCTTCAAAACCTGCACTTTCCCGCTCGGCCAGCGGATCTCTACGCTGGCGATTCGGGTCGCATCTCCCAGCCCGAAATGAACCCGCTTGTCGCTGGCTGAGTAGATCCCGTTTGCGGTAGTCACGTGTTCATACTGTGCTGCGCCCGAGGGGAGGACCAACTTGACCCGGGCGCCAATGGCGTCGCGGTTGCTCTTAGTTCCCTGCAGGTTGAAAAGCACCCAATTACGCTTGGACTGAACATTGTCGAAGAAGAACGCCGTGTCGTTCAATCGAGAAACGGCGATCTCGATGCTGCCGTCATTGTCGAAGTCGCCGGCCGCAACGCCTCGCCAGGCGCCAAGCTGTTCGAGGTCGGGCCCCAATGATGCATCCTCGAATTTGCCGTTCCCCAGGTTCCGGTAGAACCGGCAGGGGTCCTTGTAGCGCATCTTCGGGTTGTAGAGCTGCACGTTGTCGACGACGTGAGAGCCGGCCACGAAAATGTCTTTCCATCCGTCGTTGTCCAGGTCGACGAACTTGTTGCTCCATCCGCTGAAACGCGCGGAAAGCTTGCCCAGCATCGAAGGGAAGGTCATGTCGAGGAAAAAGCCGTTCCGGGCGCTTCGGAAGAGCGTGAAGCATTCTTCAACGAGGTCCGTGTAGAACACGTCAGGGAACCCGTCGTTGTCGAAGTCCTTGAAATCGCAGCCCATGCCGGAGACCATTGTCCCGCTTTCGTTCGCGGACACGCCGGATTCGGTCGCAAGTTCCTTGAATGTGCCGTTGCCCTGGTTGCGATACAGAAAATTGGGCATTTTGTCGTTGGTGACGAAGATGTCAGTGAAGCCGTCGTCGTCGTAATCCGCAATCACGGCCCCCATCCCTTTGCCGAGACTGCCAGCAATCCCGGCCTCCTTTGAAACATCGGTGAATGTCCCGTTGGCGTTGTTCCGGAACAGCGCATTCGGCAACGGGTCAAAGACGTCAGGGGAGCAGTAGGTTCGGTAGCCCGGCTTCTTTTCACCGCACCAGGCGTCGTTGTCCCTGAAGCTCCACCGGAAGTAGTTCGTCACAAACAGGTCGAGCCAGCCGTCGTTGTTGTAGTCGAGCCAGCAGGCGCTTGCCTTGAACGGATGCTCGTTCATCATGACACCTGCCTGGCTTGTCACATCCGAGAAGCCTCCGTCCCCGTTGTTACGATAAAGGATGTTGTCGCCGTATTGCGTGACGTAGACATCGACGTCTCCGTCGTTATCGTAATCGCCGGTCGCAACTCCCTGGGGATACCCGTTTCTTCCTTCGCCGCTAAGCCCCGATTTGGCGGTGACGTCGTCGAATTTTCCCCCACCGACGTTTCGGTAAAGTTTGTTGAAGGAGGCCGGATCCTTTTTGAAGTGATCCGGCGAAGGAGAACCGTTCAGGAACAACAGGTCCAGGTTTCCGTCGCTGTCATAATCGAAGGCGGCGACCGCTCCGCCGAGCGTTTCGAAGGGGTACTTGTTGTCGGTCGCGTAATTGTTCTGTCTGAATGCGAGCCCGTTGCCGGGAGCAAGGTTCCGGAGCATGGGTGTGCCGGGTTGGGCGGCGAAGGCCAGGCAGAGAGTAGCCAGGAGCAGGCCGCCAGGATGTTTCCAGAAAGCCATAGGTTCTTGCTCGCGCTGATTTACGGATCTTTTGGCTCGCCCGGTGCGGGGCCCCATATCCGCGCGATCGGAGAATCTTACCGTAAGTCAGGCGTCGGCAGGAAGCAGGGGACGGTCGCTCCCACGATTTCAGGACGTTCGAGCCCCGGGTAGGTTCGTAGTTCCGGCTTCAGCCGGTGGAACAGTTTGCACGGGGTCGCGTTCGTGCCGACCCGTTCGGCCGGCTGAAGCCGGGACTACGAACCTACCCGGGGCTCGAGGCTGCCTGATCTTCTGCTAAACCTGTCGGCGGTCGGCGCAATCGAACCTCTCTGCCAGGCGAACAAGGTCGGCGAGGGATTGCACCTGCATTTTTCGCATCACCTGTCCACGATGAGCCTTCACGGTCTTCTCGGTAATCCCGAGCCGGGCCGCGATCAGTTTGTTCGCAAACCCGGTGACCACGAGCCGGAAGACATCCATTTCCCGGGGACTCAATTTGCGCAGACGGCTCTCTACGACGGCCTTTTCGGCCTGCCTGGTGCGGGCTTGGGAATCAAGTCGCAGGGCCAGGGTAATGGCGTCCAGCAGCTCCTGCTCGTTAAACGGCTTCTGGAGGAAATCAACGGCCCCGGCCTTCATCGCTCTCACGCTTGTGCGGACGTCGCCGTGGGCCGTGATGAAAACCATAGGAACATGACGTCCGGATTTGAGAAGCTCCTGCTGGAGATCGAGCCCGCTCAATCCAACCAGGCGAATCTCGAGTACGAGGCACTGCGGGCAGTCGGGCGCTGGAAGCGCGAGGAACTCGCTCGGGGAGGCGAAACACCGGGTCTCGATGCCGAGTGAGTCCAGGAGCCTCGTTACTGCCGACCGGACACCCTCTTCACCGTCGACGACGAAAACGGTTTCCTTCGTCACAATTCCTCCCGCCCTAATGGCCTCTCGTTTGTGCGTTCTGCGTCTCTCGCGTCAGATTCCACCGCCTCTTTGTTCCCTCTGGGGCGTTCTCTATGAGACGTAAGTCCACTATTAGCCCGACCAAAGTCCAATTTACACCGGCTGTCAAGGTTCGGAAAATACTGCAGCGTTAACGTTATCGTAAGCGGATGGAGAAGGACTGTTACCGTTAACTGGACGGTAACCGATAATGACGGTCCAGGACTCCGTGGGCAGCCGCCCGCTGGCCCGGAGACCCGACAGGTCAAACTGAGGAGGGCAAGCCGGTGCAATGTCGTATTTTGCGAACTTCAACACTTTTGCTGTGCCTGGTCCTGCTGGGAGCGTCCGGTTCGACACTCGTCGCCCAGACCTCCTTCGGCAGCGTCAATGGGACCGTGACCGATCCGAGCGGAGGGGTGATCCCCGGCGCGGCGGTCACCCTGACCAACCAACAGACCAACATCAAGATGGAGGCCGTCACCAATGACGACGGCGTCTTCCGCATCGTCAACGTCCGCCCCGGCCCCTACTCGCTGTCGATCGGGCTGGTCGGATTCAAGACTGCGGTGATACAGCAGGTCGACGTGGCGGTTAACGACTCCATCGTGAAAAACATAACGCTGGAGGTTGGCGAGATTTCCGAAACCGTTCAGGTCGTCGGTGGAGCGGACCTGATCCAGGCGTCATCGGCGGAGTTGGGAAATGTCATTGAGGAGCGGGTGATCAAGGATCTGCCGCTGAACGGCCGCAATTTCACGCAGCTGCTGATTCTGACGCCCGGTGTGAACCCGGTCTCAACCGCGCAGGGCTCGCAGAGCTCGATGAATTTCGGTGCGGCAGAGGGAAACACGGGCATCCCCTCATCGACACTCGCCAACGCTTCGGTCCAAGGTCAACAGAACCGATCGAAAGTTTATTACGTCGATGGGATCATCAACACCAGCGTTCGCGGTGGCACGTACGTTGTTCTGCCGGACGTTGACTCCATCCAGGAGTTCAAGGTCCAGTCGCACAACGACAAGGCGGAGTACGGCGGGGTGACGGGGGGCGTCGTGAACATGACGTCCAAGTCGGGCACGAACAGCTTTCACGGCACGGCTTACGAGTTCGTCCGCAACGATGTCTTTGACGCGCGCAACCCGCAGGGCGATCGTGACCGTGAGGACCCGCTCCCCTTCCGACAGAATCAGTTCGGCGCGAATGTGGGCGGGCCGATCTTCAAGGACAAGTCTTTTTTCTACGCTGCCTACGACGGGTGGCAGTATCGCGATGCGACCAACATCAAGGCCTACGTCCCAACCGAAACCGAACTGAACGGCGACTTCTCCCAGCATTTCCAGAAGCGCAACATTTTCAACCCGTACACGACCCGTGTGGAGAACGGCAAAACCATTCGCGATCCGTTTCCGAACAACATCATCCCGGCCACGATGATTTCGCCGATGATGCAGGGTTTTCTGAAGGCCTACATGTACAAGGCCAATGCGACCGCGACGAAGGACGATCCGACCAACATGCGGATCGACCGCGCCCGGAAGAACAGCTCGCATGGTCTCCAGGTGCGCGTGGATCATCATTTCAGCCAGAACGACAACGCGTTCTTCCGCTGGAACGAGCAGCGCGTGTCGACTTTCAATCCCCAGGGCGATGTCGGCTCCAAGACCCCCGACGCCACGAATCGTAACTTCGGCGGCGGGTATCTCCACTCCTTCTCTCCCAGCCTGATCATGGAAGTCCGTGGCGGTGTAGCCACCCAGCCGACCGAAGACGCCCCGCTGGAGCACCCGTCGGGTGTCGCTCCGCAGGAGCAGCTGAACTTCCCGGCGCTGGACAAATATGCAGGGTACGTCGTCACGCTGAGTGATACTCCCTGGTCAGGCCAGTACGGCCAGCAGGGACCACGTCCCCGAGGCAACCCGAACTGGAACATCGCCAGCGACTTGACCTGGCTGCGCGGGAACCACAATTTCAAGACGGGTTTTCAGTACGTTCACATTGCGAGGCTTCAGAAAAACAACTTCGGGGAGTTGCTGTTCAACTCGGTGCCGACCAAAGATCCGGCAAACACCGGTGCAACTGGTGACTCGGTTGCGGCGGCCTTGCTGGGGATTCCGAGCCAGATGCGGGCGTACGTGCCGGACCTGGGTTTTATAGACTTCGGAACGGCCACAGCATCGGCCTACTTCCAGGACGAATGGAAGATGACCCCCAACCTGGCCCTGACTCTTGGTCTCCGGTACGACTACGTCACGCTGGCGACTAGTGGAGATCCCCGATCCCTTCAAAGCGGACCGGACATGGCCACAGGGTTGTATTGGCTGGCCCTTGCAGAAATGCCGCCCGTTTGCGACGGGGTCCATTACCCCTGTCTGCCTACACCCCTGGCCGACATCCCGAACAACCAGTTCATCAAGTTGACGGGCGGGACCTCCAACCTGTTGCCGGCGATCAAGGACAACTGGGGGCCGCGTATCGGAATTGCCTGGCAGATCAACTCGAAGACCGCCCTGAGGACCGGCTACAGCCTGCTCTATGATGCGCTGCCTTCCCGAAGCCAGTACGCGCAACACCAGTACGAGTCCTGGGGATGGCCGCAGGTGTCAGGTTTCGACACGGGCGGCATTAACCAGACTTACAACACGACGACTTTCCAGAAGGTCGAAAGCCTGGCTGACCTGCCCGCCTCCAAACCGCGGCCCGACCCCTGGTCACCGGCATCGGCGTACTTTAACGATCCGGACCGAAAGGACGCGTACTCGCACCAGTGGCACGTTGAAATCCAGCGGGAAATCACGCGCAACCTGATGTTCTCGGCGGCCTACGTGGGCAGCGAGAACCGAAGACTGGAGTACGCGGGCAACGCTGGCGCCTCTCTGGTCCCCGGCTTCGACGCCCCTGGCACCCCCGTCAGTGCCACTAACCTGAAGTGGACCGCGGCCCAAGTGAACGCGCATCGACCATGGCCGCACATCATCGGAACCAACTGGACGTACCAGGACGACACCGGCTGGTCGAATTTCCACTCACTGCAGGGCAAGGTGCAGCGCCGGTTCGCGAATGGGATCTCGACACTGGTTTCGTACACCTGGCAGAAGTCCCTGGATGTCAGCAGCGGCTTTGCCAACGCCGAGCGCGGCATCGGCAACTCGCACATCCAGAACTACCACGACCAGGAGATGAACAAGGCAGTCTCCGGGTACGATATTCCGCACCTTCTGACGTGGGGCACAGTCGCCGAGTTGCCGTTCGGCAAAGGCAAGCGGTTCCTGAGCGAGGGAATCGCCTCGGCCATCTTCGGCAACTGGCAGATGAACTGGATGATGATGGCGCGCTCCGGCCAGCCGATCACCATCGAAACCAGTGGAGACCTGGCCAACATCGGGTCAACCGGTACCTACATGCGGCCCGACCGCGTGGACGGTGTCGACCCGATACCGGCCAAGCAGTGGGACTTCGAGTGGATCAACCGGGCTGCTTTTGACATCTACCTGCCAGGGTTGCCAAAGGTAGCCGCCAACCAGATCAACCGCTTCGGCAACGCCGGCCGCGGTATTCTCCGCGCAGACGGCGTCGTCAACGTCGATTTCGGTCTCCAGAAGAACATTATCGTTGGCGAGGGTCGGCAGCTCGAGCTCCAGGCCCAGGCGTTCAACGTGTTCAACCACATCGATCTCGGCAACCCGGGCACCAACTGGAGCAATGCCGCGACGTTTGGCAGAATCACGGGCATTTCACACGGTCCGAGGCAGTTGCAGTTCGGTCTAAGGTTCAAGTACTGAACCATCCCAGGCCGGGGTTTCGGGGACACAGCGCTCAATTCTTCAGCGGGTGTCCCCCCGAAACTCAACCGCATTTTGAATTACAATGGCGACGATGTTCAGTCCCTTCTCTTCATGCTTGCTCGTGTTCCTTTCTCTCTATGTCCCCGGTCAGGTTCTCGCCCAACAGCAAAACACCCAGGCGCTCAAGCAGGAAGAAAGCCGCGACTATTACCAAAAGTGGTTGAATGAGGACGTCGTCTATCTGATCGCAGACGAAGAGCGGGCGGTCTTCGCAAAGCTGTCCACCGAGGAAGAAAAGGAACAGTTCATCGAGCAGTTCTGGTATCGGCGCGATCCGGACCCCAAGACAGCGACGAACGAGTTCAAAGACGAACACTACCGTCGGATTGCGTACGCAAACGAGTGGTTTACCAGCGCCACGCCTGGCTGGAAGACCGACCGCGGCCGGATCTACATTATCCACGGACCGCCGGACGGGATCGAGCGCCATGCGGCCGGCGGACCGTATGTAAGGCCTGCCGAGGAGGGCGGGGGGGCCACCACAACCTATCCCTTCGAGAAGTGGTGGTACCGCAACATGGCGTCGCTGGGCGCTGTCGAGCTCGAGTTTGTGGACCCCTCCTCGACCGGGGAATACCGCTTGGCCCTCAACCCGTTCGAAAAAGATGCCATGAAGTACATCCCGGGGGCAGGCCTGACCGAATCGGAGCTTCGGGGCGAGACGACAAAGGCGGACCGTCCGTACTATTTTCCCGGCAATTACGCGAATCGGGGCAGTTACCTCACCGGGTCCGAAAACGATCCATTCCGGCAGTGGGAGAAGTTCGTCGTCGCGCAGAAGCCGGTGCCGGTAAAGTACGCCGATCTTAAAGAGGTGGTCGGCGTGAATGTCAGTTACGCAGACCTTCCGTTCCGGATCCGCGCTGATTACTTGAAACTGAACAACGAGCAGGTGCTCGTCCCGATTACCGTCCATGTCGAGAACCGGCAACTCACGTACAAAGAAGACGGAGACAGGCGAGTCTCCAAGGTAGCGTTTTACGGAATCATCACCAGCATCACGAACCGTGTCGTAACCGAGTTTGACGACGACATGGAGACGGCGCTCGCAGCCGACAAATTCGAACAGGGGGTGAAAAGCGCCTCGCTGTATCAACGAATCGTTCCCCTTGATACGAATACAAGATATAAGCTGGATTTTGTCGTCAAAGACCTGAACAGCGGAAAGATCGGCGTTGTCCGTCAGGCCTTGGTTCCTCCGTCTCTGGCGGGCGACAAGCTTCTCAGCAGTTCGTTGCTCCTCGCGGATGTCATCATGCCGGTGGGGGACACCCCGCTCGGCAACCAGATGTTTGTTCTGGGTGATGTGAAAGTCCGCCCGAACGTCACCCGCACATTCGCCGGCAAGAATCCAATCGGAGTCTACCTGCAGGTCTATAACGCGGCGTTTGATCAAGCCACGAACGCTCCCTCGCTTCGGATAGTCTGCAGACTTCTTCAGGATGGACGCGTCATCAATGAAATTGCGGATGACTCCGGCCAGTCCATTCAGTATTTCTCCGAGCAACGCGTTGTCGTCATTCGCGGGCTGCCCACGAAGGACCTCGGGCCAGGCAGATACCGGCTGAGTGTCGAAGTGACGGATCGGATCACAAACAAAGCAGTCACGATTGCAGACGACTTCGAGGTCGTCGCAGCGAACTGACGACCCGCCCGGTAGTTCCCACTTCCAAGTGGGACCCTGTCCGACTTGGAAGTCGGACCCACGCAATTTGCCACGCTGACGTCGAAATACGAAAATAAGGGGGTCGTGCGCGCGTC
The DNA here is from genome assembly GCA_964421755.1 of uncultured Acidobacteriota bacterium. GTDB lineage: Bacteria > Acidobacteriota > UBA6911 > RPQK01 > RPQK01 > CAVUUN01. Next base: position 1,463 of record CAYQYP010000255.1, on the reverse strand, counting down.
CGAGCGCCCACACCAAGGAGGTCACATGCGGACATATTCCGTGTTTTTCCTGCTCGTGATGCAGGCTTGCCTGTTTGGTTTTGCTCAAGACGACCCGGCCGGGCACTGGGAGGGGGGCATCCAGTTGCCGAACGGGACCGATATGGGTGTCGTGATTGACCTGAAGCAGGATCAGGGCGCCTGGAGGGGGACTATAGCTATTCCTGCGCAGGGATTAAAGGGATTCGCGCTGAGCAATGTTGCCGTGCAGGCGCAGGACGTTTCGTTCGAAATGGCGAACGTGCCCGGCACTCCGACCTTTAAAGGCAAGCTGGCGGCCGACGGCAAGACGATCGAAGGAACCATGACACAGGGCGAAGCATCACTTCCGTTCAAGGTGCGCAGGCTCTCACAGGCGGAGGTCGATGCGGCGGCCCGCAAGGAAGCCGAGCTGAAGCCGGACAGCACTTGGGAAGGAACGCTCAATGCCGGCCCCAGTACGTTGCGATTGGTCCTTCGCATTTTCAAGGGTCCAGAGGGCACCTTGACGGCAAAGATGGACAGCCCGGACCAGAACGTGACCGGGATCGCGGTGCCGACCGTTAAGATGACGGCTGACAAACTGAACCTGGAGCTTCCGGCTTTGACGGCTTCCTACGACGGCACGTTCAACCAAGCGAAGACAGAGGTGACCGGCCAGTGGACTCAGATGGGCAACTCTTTCCCGCTCACGCTTAAGAAAGTCGATAAGCCGTCCCAGTAGCGGTGGAGTCAACGTCTGCTGTTGACCGTTGGTGTATTGCCCGTTACTATTGCGCTCATCACAACACTTTCTCGAGTTTTGGGAACACAAGGTTTAAGTCCCTTGCCGACGGGACGCACGTTCGAACGGGTGGGCATTAAGCATCGTGTCCCCGAAACTGCCGCATCGCACTGGAGGACAGCATGAGACGAGTCTCGGTTTTCTTGCTGGCGCTGGGTGTGTGCTTGGTCGGTACAATCTGGGCTGCGACCGGGTTTGAAGTGCTCTCGGGCAAAGCATTCGATCAAGCTGCCGTCACCAACTTTTACCTCGAGGGGCAGGCTATACCCGCCCAGAAACGGAACATGGTTCTCATCAAGAACCCGCGTGGCGCGCGGGTATTGATTGCCCTGTTGGATACGAGCGGTTATGGGGCCGACATCACCCGCAAGTACAACGGCCTGCTGATCACCGAAGGACCTCTTAGCATCGGGGGAAAAACGGTCCAGCCTGGAAGCTATGGTTTCGGACTGAACGTGATCAATCCGGCCGGCCCGCCGACCGGGTCGAAGATGTTCAATCTCTACAACCAGGCCGGCCAGAAAATGCTCGAGTACAAGGCGGTCCGGGACGAAGTGATAGGCCGTCCGAAGCCGATACAGGTCCAGGTACGGAAGGACAACATCGCGCGCCTTTATGTCGGTCGTGACTGGGTGGAACTGAAGTAAGGCACGCTGGAGTC
>CAYQYP010000254.1:0-2529 GCA_964421755.1 uncultured Acidobacteriota bacterium | reverse complement strand
TCTCCGAGCACATAGGCCAACCGGTGTGGTCGATCGAGGCACTGAAGCATGCCGAGCGTGCAACCAACCTTAACCTCTTCAATCAGGAGTGAGCGCTCGGTCTCAGCAGGTGCTTCGAGACTCAGCCCGTCGGTCAGGTCGTCGGCGAACCGCTCGAAGCTCAGGTTCAAGCGTTCTGCAGGGCTCTTCTTCACGTCGAGGAGTCACAGCGACCCGGTAGGCACACGTCCTCAGCTTGCTGCGAAAATCAAACTGCGAGAGGCGGGTTCCTATTCGAACCGGAATCTCCTGGGTTGCATCCTCCGCGTCTTCTCGATTGCACAACATGCGCAATGCAAAGGCCGTAGATGTCCCCTTGGAGTGCCCTGACGAGTTTTTCGAGAGCGTCGCGATCTCCGTCGATCGCGCGTAGGGCCTCGTCTTCGATCACGATCGCCTCTAATTCGTTGACGTCTTCCTCCACGTTGCCCCCATCCCCAAGTCCGATTTGACGACCAGCATAACACGGGGCAGTCAATCGCATAGGGAAAGCTCAACGTCGCCCGTGCAGGCGGTCTTGAGGCAAATGGGGACTGCCCCTTCTACCTGCCCCCGGTCGGCAGCCGAAACGCCGGCGAGATCGAAAGGAGCCGCGCACGGCAGCGAGCGTCAGCGAGCGAGTAAGCGGACCAAAAGCCAAGCGCTTCACGGGCGTTACTGGTCAAAGACGCGACTGTGGAGCGAGAGTTCTGGTCCGCTTACTTCGCTCGCTGACGCTCGCTGCCGAGGGCGGCGAATAAGTCCAGAAGCTGGCTGGACATCATCGGTCGTTCGGTTTTTTACCCCGAAGGGGTTTCGTAGCAAAGCCCAGGGTTGGCCGCGCGGTTTGCGGCCTACCCTGGGTGTGAAAGCGGTAAAGTGCCAACCCTGAAGGGGTTGCGTATCACGCTCGGTACGCAACCCCTTCAGGGTTGGGCTGCGTACGTCCTAGGCCCAGGGTTGGCCGCAAACCGCGCGGCCAACCCTGGGCTTTGCTACGAGACCCCGTTGGGGTCTGAAAGACTTTCTCGACACCCTCTGCCGTGCGCAGCGAATAAGTTCTTAAGGCCTGAAAGGCCGGCACATAATAGCCCAGGGCGAAGCGTGCCTTTCGCGTAGCCCTGGGTCAACACGGTCTCGACCGCGAAGCCCTGTAAGGGCGTAAGATCCTGATAATATTGCCGTTCTTGCGCCCTGTCAGGGCTTGTCTCCGCCTCTACCCTTAGACCCAGGGCTGCGCACAAAGCGCTTCGCCCTGGGCTATTATGTGCCGGCCTTTCAGGCCTTAAGAACTTTCTCGACACCCTCTGCCGTGCGCGGCTTGCGCTGATCTGCTCACGTTTCGAACTTGGCAACATCGATTCTGCCTTCGAACATGTTGAGGAGGCGAACACTCATCTGATCCGGGAAACTCGTCTGCGAAAGCGGATGCCAGCACACGGATCTGGTCAAGTTTGCTCAGCCCGGTCGATGAGCAGTTTTGATAAGGTGCGTGAGCCGCATTGAGCAGACACGCGCACTACACGAGCCTATCCTGAGAATTGCAGTGTGGCACGCCAGCCGGGGGTCCGGTGGCATGCCTATACCCGCCAATTAGATGCCGGGCTGCTCTGATGACAACAACCTAAGGAGAAAACCATGATGTCCAGCGCCGAAGATCGGACAAAAGGCAAATTTCACGAAATCAAAGGAAAGGTGAAGGAGGAGGCCGGCAAATTGACGAACAGTCCGGAATTGGAGGCTGAAGGCAGAGCTGAAAAGATTGCAGGCAAGGTCCGGACGAAAATCGGTGAGATAAAGAAAGTCTTCGGAGAATGACGAAGGCCGTTCCCCGCTTGTGTGTCTCGAGCCGCACTGAGATGTCAATGGGCAAGGCCTTCGCACGCAAGGAGGGGCCGGCCAAGTTCACACTGCCGATCGGGGCGCCGGTCCGCCCGCTGCCCGAGGGCAAGGCCTTCGGCGCTAAACGGGTCTTTAACGGCAAACCAGCCCCGCAGCCTCATACCGGGAGCGACTACGCCGCGCCGGTGGGCAGTCCGGTCCTCGCCGCCGATGGGACGGTATTGATCGCCAAGGATCTGTTCTTCGCGGGCAACGCCATATTTATCGACCACGGCAACGGCCTCGTCACCATGTACTTCCACCTTTCCCGAATCGAGGTCGAGGTCGGGCAGGAGGTCACCAAGGGCCACACGCTCGGCGTGGTCGGATCGACGGGCCGCTCCACGGGCCCGCACTTGTTCTTCGGCGTCCGCTGGCACAACGCCCGGATCGATCCCATGTTTCTTCTGCTTGAGGACCCGGGCAAGATCCCGTCTGTGAACGACGCGTCAGCGCCTGCGGGGCATCCTGGCGCAAACGATTCGTCCAGGGAGACGCGAAAGCCGTGATCGTGAGGCAAATGGGGACTGAGGCAAATGGGGACCGAAAGCTGGCGGCAACGCAAGCGCCTCGCCCGAAAACTGAGTGTCCCGTATTCCCCCGCGAGGCCGGAACCGCACCGAAGTTCGA
>CAYQYP010000253.1:0-20059 GCA_964421755.1 uncultured Acidobacteriota bacterium | reverse complement strand
CGCATCCAACCCTGAAAGGGTTGCGTAGTGCGGTACGCAACCCTTTCAGGGTTGGATCCTTCCCGCCGTCAACCCGGGGTTTCCCGCACACAACGCGGGCAACCCCGGGCTCTGCTACGCAACGCCTTCAGCGTTGGCAATCGTCAATATCGCATCAGCCAAATGCGTTTCTGGGCCTTATTCAACACCCGCGCAGCGCTTTTCAGCGGAGTGAGCGGGTTCTTGGCGCCAGTCACGATCGTGCTCAAGGCAAGAACCCGCTGAAAAGCGCTGCGTGTGACGGCGGTTGCCCGAGCACGGCGTGAGAAATGCGGGTCAAAACCTCAAAACCGAGGCGAGCATGCGGAGTGCCATTTCGTCTTTTTGTTCGTCGGCGAACTGGCGGAGGCTGTCTCGGTGCTCCAGGAGAATCGCATGAAAAGCCGGATTTCCGGCGAGGTTCGTCATCTCTCCCGGGTCGTTCATCAGGTCAACCAGACTTTCCCGACGTCGCCCGAGGCTGTAGAGGCAGTATTTGTAACGGTCAGTGCGGACCATCCGGCCGTGAGGCTGCAAGAGGACGCCATCGACCGGCTCGCATTGAACCATGTGATTCGAGATGACGAGGTAACGGCGCTCCTCCAGTCCCGGCTGGCCCAGGACGGATCTGGCGACGCTGCGTCCGGGAAGACCCTTTGGCGACTTGATCGCTGCAAACTCGCAGAGGGTGGGAATCAGATCAACACCCGTGTGGACAAGCGTGTTGGTAGTCCCGGTCGGAACAACCCCCTTCCGGCTGACGATGAAGGGAACGCGGGACGATTCGTCGTAGAAGACGGTCTTCTGATTCCATCGATGCGCGCCGTGGCATTCTCCGTGGTCGCTCAGAAACACAATCAGCGTGTCTTCCTCCTGGCCTGACTGGCGCAGCGCGTCCAGAACCGTGCCCACCTGCTGATCTACCTTCTCGATAAGGCGGTAATAGGCCCAAATGAACTGCCGCCACTTCTCGTCCGAGAAATTGCCGACCGGAAACAGGCGATGAGCCTGGTAGGCGCGCCGCATGTGGGCCTCGATGTCTGTTTCGTTCGCAGCCGGGCGGCTGTTCAATCTGAGGGGAGGACATCGGTCGGGTGCGGGCGGTTCTCCGATGGCCCCGCCCGGAAGCTCTTGCCCACGGGGCCACTCGCAGATGTTGTGCGGGTTGACGAATGAGGCGATGGCCAGAAACGGGTTCGCGCGTTTCCGGCGGATGAATTCGGCGATCGGACCACCGCTGTAAAGCGCCGGTTTGGAAATGTTTACGTCAAATCCATGCTGCTCCGAGCGGGAGGGATCGTAGGGCAGGTGCCATTTACCGAAGAACCCGGTCTCATACCCGGCTGCTTTGAACACAGTACCCATGCACGGAAAGCGGGCTAAGTCGATTCTGTCATTAGTATTTGTCTGGATACCTGTCTGGTGTGGGTATCAGGAATGCACGCCTCCCTGTCGATCGCCTCGTCAAACGCCTTCCTTTCCAGTCACGGATTTCAGAGATTATACGAATTTCGGCTATTCGGCGGGTGGCAAAATGCCCGGTTTATAGCGGGTTAGTCAGAAAAGCGCTTGACCGGCGCCCGCTTCGGTGTGTATCTACTTCCGGTGACTATGGCATTGCTCGATCCCACGCAGTCGACGGCGAAGGGATCCGAGATGCAACCGCTGAGCATACTGGGTGGAGGGGCTGCTGGGCTGGCTCTGGCTCATTATGCTCACCAGGCGGGACTTGCTTTTTGCCTCTATGAACGCCTGGAGCGTGTTGGAGGCCTCTGTTTATCGTACCGCTTCGGAGAGCACAGGTACGATTCGGGCGCCCACCGCTTTCACGATGTGGACGCCGCGGTAACTCGTGACATCGGTGCGCTGGTCAAACTCCATCCAGTGACCAGCCCCAGCAAGATTTATACTTGCGGGCGATTCATCGACTTTCCCCCCAGCCCGCTCAATCTGCTGTGGAACTCCTCCCCGGCCGAGTGGTTCAGGATCGTTGTCGGTCTCTGGCGCGGACGAAGAAGGAGAGGTGACGCCCAAAATTTCGAGGACCTCGCCGTCTCCCGTTTCGGAGAGCGCTTGGCGCGCAGGTTCCTGTTGAATTACACAGCCAAGGTATGGGGGTTGCCCGCCGATCAGTTGTCTGTCGATGTGGCCACTCGACGCTTGAACGGCATGGGCCTCCGGGCGCTGGTTGGCGACCTGATCTTTCCGGGGAAGAAGAAGACAGCGCACCTGGACGGGCACTTCCTCTATCCGGAGGACGGTTTCGGAGAAATTTCGGCGACCCTGGCAGCCGGCCTGCCGCCTGACAGCCTCAAGACGGGTCATGCTGTCAGCCGATTGGAATGCGATGGCCCGACTATCCGGCAGGTCCATTTCACCTCCGGTCGCCGTGTGACCATCCCCGGACTCGTGATTTCAACCCTGCCGCTGAACCGGCTCGTACACTTTCTCGGCTCGGCCGTCGCCGACGACGTCAGTAAGTCAGCCGATCTGCTCCGATTTCGGTACCTGAGACTTGTCTTTCTGCGATTGGGGAAGGCGCGCGTCTCGGACAACGCATCGATCTATTTCCCGGATCCGCAGATGTGCGTCTCGCGGGTGTCGGAGCCGAAAAACCGCTCGGCTTCGCTGGCACCGCCGCACGAAACCTCGCTAGTCGTGGAAGTGCCCTGTTCGGAAGGCGAGGAGTTACTTTCTTTGCCGGAAACGGCACTGAAGGAGCGGGTAGTTTCGGAGATTTGCAGGACGGGCCTGATTCGCCCTTCGGACGTTTTGGATTGGACACATCATCTCCTACCCGATGCATATCCGATCTACTCGCTGGAATATAAGCTGCATCTCGAGACCGTTCTCGAGGGCCTACGCAAGTTTCGGAACCTCATCACGGTTGGCCGCAACGGCAGGTTCTTCTACAGCCACCTTCACGACCAGCTCCGGACCGGTAAAGAAACGGTAGCGGCTCTTTCAAACAACTGTCATCCGGCGGCATGACGCCTGCTGAAGAGTGCGAACAACTTCGGTTATTTCAAGGATACGGAATCTGAGTCCGCGTACGGGGGATTGCGAATAACGGTGAGGGAATCAGGTGCTGTGTCCCCGGAATCCAAACTGCGGCTGATGGTGGAGCGGTGCAAGCAGATCAATTGGACCGGCCGTAAAGCGCTGGCCGTCATTGTGGTTCTCTATCTCGCCTCCTCATTCTTTCAGTCGCCCATCGAGGATTCGCAGCTGGTTGGCGTTCCACACATAAGGGTCGGAGACGGAGCCGTTGCCCCTCCCATGGTCTTATCTGGTGATTCTCCGCATTACCTGCTGACGGTGAACAGCATCATCGCAGACGGAGACGTGGATCTTGCGAACAATTACCGGGACGCGGGGTCGGGTGGCTGGCAGGCCGGGGTGCGTTTCCGCGGCGAAGCCCTGGAGCATCACACCGAGACGGACAGTCAGGGCAAGGAGCGGTCGATTCATTCGATCTTTCTTCCTCTCCTCCTCTCGCCGGTTGCGTTGCCCTTCCGAGGGACTCAATGGGTCGAGCCGGTGTGCATCCTGTTCACTCTGGCGGCGATGCTGGCGGCATTCGTCGTATTCCTGCGACGCAGCGGACTGGACTCCCGCTGGGTGCTGGTGCTTGCCGTCGCCACCCCGCTGTGGTGCTATGCGAGGGACATCTGGACCGAGCCTTGGCTGACTGTTGTCTGGGTCGGTATACTGTTTTCCGGAAGCCTGCCGGTGCTCTTCGTCCTCGGCCTGTTGGGGACACTGATCAAGTACAACTTCGTTCTTGTGCCGGTCAGTATGGCGGTCGTGTTATGGTTCAGAGGGGAACGGCGCAAGGCTTACGTGCTTGCCGCGTCAGGAGTCTTGGGAATCGTCATAGCGATCGGGACAGTTCAATACCTGTTCCAGGACGTCGACCACTTCAACCTCTTTCACCTCGGTGCGCACTATCGCACTGCTGACGCGCCCCTGCGCCACAAGATCGCCCCGCTCTGGCCTCGATTCCGGTGGCTGGTCGGAATACTGTTCCATCCGGAGTCCGGACTCCTCCCGTTCTTCCCGTTTCTGGCCTGGGGCCTCTGGCGCCTCAGGAAAGGCGGGCCGGTCTTCGTCCCGGCGCTCGTTTTTCTCCTGCTGCATGCCACCTACCCCGGATGGCACGGCGGCACCGGGTTCTCGTCCCGCTACCTGGTTCCTCTGGTCCCGGCCCTGGTAGTCGCGGTGGCCAGTGGAAAACCTCGCAGCCGGCTATTCATTGTGGCGCTGGCATACAGCGCATTGTGGGGAGCCTTGGCTGGCATCTATCCTTCCTTGGCCTACGATCGTACGCCGGTCGAGATCGGGCTCCACGTCTGGAGGCACCTGTCGGGGCTGTTTAGCGGCTAGCCCCGATTGCTTGCGGTCGGGAAACAGCTCGAGGGGCTCAACAGGGCGGGTAGGTTCGTAGTCCCGGCTTTAGCCGGCGGAACGACTGGGCGGGCGGAGGCCCCGGCGTTGCACTTCGCCGTCTCTACTCGCCACGGACTTGTGACTGTAGCAGCCTTTTACGCCGGCTGGGACTACGAACCTACCCGCTCTTTTTGTATGTGCCGAGCTGTTTCAATTTTCAACCCCGTCTGTTGTGCGCGGCTTGCTATCGGCGATCACGCTCGGTCCACCCACCCAACCCAACCACCGCCCGGAGTTTTCCAGACGGGTCGCGGCGAAGCTCCTCGGCTTCGACCGTGTGAAGTTCGATCTTTATCGTCTCGCCGACCATCCGGCGAACGTACTCGGTCAACAGTTGCGCGGTCTCGCAGTTCCACTCCTGATCGGGGACGACAAGGGCCTCGAGCCGGTCGGCCGCGACCTGGACAAACTGGATGCCGCGAACGCCGGACACGAACTTGGGAATGATGAAGAGCGCGGTGATGACCCGGCCGTCGGGTGTTACCACCACATCCTCGTGCCTCCCGTGAACGGCCTTGATCAAGGGAAACGCGCGTCCGCAGGGGCAGGTCCTCGGCTCTCCGAAGAGCTCCACGGTATCGCCGACCTCATACCGGATCAAGGGCATCGCCAGATTGTGGAGGGAAGTGCCGACCACCCGGCCGAGCCTGGTGCCTGGGTTTCCGCCCTGATTCGCTTCCTCGATTTCGAGAAGACCGTAGTCACTGTGGATGTGGTAGCTTCCCTCGAGACACTGCGAAACAGCAATGGTTCGCTCCATGTGCCCGTAGGAATCGAGCAGCTTGCACGTAAATACGGACTCGATGACGCCACGGTACATCTCGGTGACCAGGTCTCCGGTCGAGAAGACAGCCTCGAAATGGATGTCGGTAATACCAAGGAGCTTGAACCGCAGGGCCAGGAAGTACAACGCCGAGGCAACGCCCTTCAGGAAGCGTGGCCGGTGACGGCGCAGCGTCTCCGCCATCTCACGACAGCCCGCATCGCAAATCAGGTTGCTGTTCAGCAGAAGTCGACGCAAGTGTGCCTGCGAGTGGGTTGCGCGGTTGCAGAGCTTCTCGCGAGCGATGAAGTAGTGACTACCGAGCTCGGCGAACAAGGAGCCGAGCCTGAAGCCGGCCCATCCCCAGTGACGCCAGTAATAGACAAACTCCTGGGCCTGGCCGTGCCGGTCGAGGAAGAAGCGAACAGGCTCGCCTGTAGTTCCGCTCGTAGAGCACGGGATTGGCCCGTGGTCCGCTGCATCATCAGCGACCAGTGCCTCGCGGTTCTCCCTCAACGCCTGCTTCGAGAGCGTTGGAAGGCAGGCGAGATCGGCCAGGCATCGGATGTCGTTAGGGTGTAAATCGCAGGATTTGAACAGGTTTCGGTAGTATGGGATCCGCTCCCATGCTCGGTTCAGGATCACCTTCAGTCGCCTGAGTTGGTAGTCCTCGACCAGTTCGAGCGAAAGCCACTGGTTTCGCTCAAAAGTGCGATGGAGATCCCAGATCGCCCGGGGGTACAGGAAGTCTCGGATCCGAAAATCGATAGACATGGCGAAAAGCAATCTGATCGACTGACCACTACAACCACGACCACGCCAAAGCTCGTCAAGCCGGGCATAGTCTCTCGCACTATCGCGCCGAAGAAAAGCGTTTCATGTCCCCTGCGCACTACCACACGGTATCAGAGGCGCGCGCACGGAGAGGGTGTTGAATATTAATAGGCGGACAGACCGGCGAGTCCCCACCGCAGGGCGAGATCGAATGGAGCCGCGCACGACAGCGAGAGAAGCGAGCGAGAGTAAGCGGACCACCTGACTCGCTCCACTGCTTCGTGTTCAAATGTATCGACTTAGCGAATGATTTGTGGTCCGCTTACTCTCGCTCACTGCCGTTCGCTTTCGTGCGCGGCTCCATTCGATCTCGCCCTCCGCTTGACACCCCCGAAAACCGGCGAGTATTCTCGGGTGCGCAAAGCCCCGATTGAGCCGGGATCACGTTCGGGTTCTGCAGGAGTTGCTCTTGTGCCGTCGCGATTGACGCTGATGACTCACGGGTTCCTGGCCTCTTGGAGGAAAACCCTGCGAACCCATCTGGCTCGCATAATCGTGGTCCAACTCTTCTGTTGGGCGGCTTTGGCCGCCGCTGATCTTTCCGGTTGCCTCACGGACGAAACCGGCAAACCTCTGGCGGCTGTGGCGATTGATCTCACCAACCTCCAGACGGGCCTCTGCCAGCGCACTGAAACGGACGACGATGGTCGATATGCCCTTTCATCGCTACCTCCGGGCACCTACGGACTGACCGCGGCCCTTGACGGATTCAACAGGGAAGTCCGGAAAGCGATTAACCTCGTCGTGGGACAGCATCTGGTTGTCGATATGACGCTTCGGCTCGGCTCGATCTCCGAGGAGATAACCGTGAGCGATGAGGGCGGCGCCGTCGATCTCGCGACTGTCGAAGTCTCGAGCCTGATTGATGACAAGCAGGTGACGGAGATGCCGTTGAACGGCCGCGACTGGATCGCGCTTTCGGAGCTCAGTCCGGGCGTCGTCCGGGCGCGAAGCGTAGGCAACCAATCAAGCACCAATATGCCCACCGGACGAATTTCGGTCGGGGGGCAGCGACCCGCCTCAACGAATTTCAAGTTTGACGGCGTCGATATGAACGTGTACTCGACAATTCGGTCCCCAGGGGGCGTCTCAGACGGAAGCGCCCTCGGTGTCGAGTCCGTCAAGGAGTTCCGGATCGTCACGACCAACTACAGCGCCGAGCACGGCCTCAAGAGTGGCGGGCTCGTTGAAGTGGTCAGCAAATCCGGCACCAACCGGTACAGCGGCAGTGCTTACTGGTTCAACCGCAATGCAGCGTTCGATGCTCGTGATTTCTTTGACCCGGGCGGCGAAGCGGAATTCCGACGCGACCAGTTTGGCATCAGCTTCGGCGGGCCGATCGTCAAGAACCGCTCGTTTTTCTTCGGCAACTACGAGGGCCTCCGGGAGCGCAAGTCCCAGACGTCCAGCGGGGTAACACCCACCCAAGATGCGCGGCGCGGCATTGTCCCGGTGGCCGGTGGCACCGCTGTGGAAACCGTTAGCGTCGACCCGCGCGTGGTGCCCTTCCTGGAACTTTACCCGCTCCCGAATGGGCAGGATTTCGGAAACGGAACCGGGCTCTGGGCGGGCAAGGAACTGCGGGAGATCCGGGAGGATTACTGGGCTTTTCGTGTCGATCACAACTTCACCGAGCGGAACCGGTTTTTCGCCAGGTACAGCCTGGACGATGGCTGGGCAGTCCTCCCGTTTGCCGCCTCGGACTTCCCCGGCTTCCCCCGGTCTCCGGATGGCCAGGACCACCTGGCCACGATCGGATACACCCATTATCGAAGCGCCACGCTGCTCAACGATCTGAATCTTGGATTCAACCGTTCGGACCGCGGCGCCGACTTGATGTCGCCCAACCCGGGCGGGCTTTCCTTCACGCTGATCCCCGGATCATCGTTCGGATCCCTTCGCGTGGGCGGACTCGGGACGCTGGGGAACAACACCAGGCCCGTTTCCGACCTGCTCCAGAATGTCTACCAGGTCACTGACTCGGTGACAGTCATCAGAGGTCGGCATGCCTTGAAGTTCGGCATGGATTTCCGAAGGTTTCAGATCAACAACATCCAGGAGATCAACACGAACGGCACGATGAGTTTTTCGAGCCTTCGTGCTTTTCTGGAAAACAAGGCGAGTTCCTACAGAGGGGTCACTCCTCCAGCTGATTTTGTCCGGGGATCCCGCTTCTCGCAGTTCGGGTTCTACCTGCAGGACAGGCTAACCCTGGCGCCCAGACTGACCCTGGATCTGGGACTCCGTTACGAGCCCTGGTCAAATGTGTCGGACGCGAACGGGAAGATCTCGGTGTTGTTGAACCCGATGACCGCCAAGAGTGCGGACGACTTTCAGGTCGTGGAAAAGCTTTTTGTCCAAAATCCCTCGCTCCGGAACTGGGCACCGCGCTTGGGGATTGCCTGGGATCCTGGCGGCGACGGTGCGACATCAGTCCGCAGCGGCATCGGGCTTTACTACGATTGCCCATACAACGGCGGGCTTTTTGGACCGGTGCTGGCTCTTCCCCCCTTCGTGAACTCGGTGGTGATCAACAATCCCGGATTCCCGGATATCCTTGGCCAGGGTAATGCGAAGATCCAGACGACCCTTGCCCCAAACCTGCTCGAATACGATGGGCAGCAATGGCCCTCGCTGGTCCAATACCATTTGAGCGTGCAACGCAAAGTCGCCTGGGACTCGCTTCTAAGCCTTGGCTGGGTCGGAGCCAGAGGCTTGCATCTCGAGTCCCGACGAGAGTTGAACAGCCGGATCCCTGACATCCTGGACGATGGGCGCAAGTATTTTCCCGCCAGCGCCCCGCGAAAGAACCTCGACTTCGCCTCCATGATCATCTCGGCAATGGATGCCCGCTCGTGGTACGACTCGTTGCAGGTTTCCTGGCGGCGGCGGTACGGCGAGCGGTTCACGGCAGCGGCTTTCTACACCCTGGGCAAGGCGATCGACGAGGCGTCCCCCACCAATACGACGCTCGAAGTATCGGGCGGACCGATGATCCGGATGGATTCCGACAACCTTCGCCTGGATAAGGGCCTCGGGGTTTTCGACGTCAGGCACAGCTTCTCGGCCAGCTTCCTGTGGAAGCCGGCATCCGGGCGCCGGTTATCGTCCCTTTGGAACAGTGTGATGAAAGACTGGCAATTGGGTGGATTCCTGACCCTCGCATCAGGCCATCCTTTCACCCCGTTGATTTCGTTCAACAACTCCCGAAACGGAGTTAGCGGCGCGTCGGCCCAGGCGGATCGGCCAAGCGTCAAACCCGGTTATCAAGGGAACGTTGTCGTCGGGAAAGTCGAGAAGTGGTACGACCTTCAGTCTTTCGCGCTTCCTCAGGCAGGATTCTTCGGCAACCTCGGGCGGAACACGATCACTGGTCCCGGCTATCATGATGTCGACCTGGTTGTCTCGCGCGAATTCCTGACCGGCGGGCGGGGCGCGTCTGAAGGCCTGCGTCTCCAGTTCAGGGCCGAGTTTTTCAACGTTCTGAATCATCCCAACTTTGATCTTCCCGGCGGTTCGGTCAGTGCCGAGGCCTCGAGCTACGTGTTCACTGACTCAAGCGGGGCGCCAAACCCGGCGGCGGCGCAATTGACTCGGACCAGCGGGAATCCTCGGCAGGTGCAGTTCGGTTTGAAAGTGCTCTGGTGAAAGCTTTGATACCGTTCAGGGAGGTCCATCGTCACGTTGGCAGCGCGTTTCAGCAGGCCGGGATGTACGCCCGGTTTGCCGGCGGGCTGGCTGCATTCCTACGGGAACAAACGACGGTGGAGGAAGCACAATCGACCATCAAGAAACGCCTGTTAACCCGGGAAGACAACTTCCTGAACATCCTCGAGCGCGGGATCTTCGGCTATCCTCGCAGCCCTTACCTGGCATTGCTAAAGGAGGCGGGTTGCGAGCACGGCGACGTTGCTCACCTTGTCCGCTCGGTCGGCTTGGAGGAGGCCCTTAAGAAGCTTTTCCGGGCTGGAGTCTACGTCGATTTCGATGAGTTCAAAGGAAGAAAACCGATCCGACGCGGCCGCCTGACGCTTCGGGTACGCGCGGAAGATTTCGACAATCCTCACCTGAGGTACCGCTACGAAACCGCCACCTCGGGTTCAAGCGGACCAAGGAGCCGGAGCTGGCTGGACCTCGATCACCTGGCCGCGACTACCTGCTACACGATCATGGGGCTTCAAGTCCACGGCCTCCAGGGAGTTCCAACAGCGCTGTGGCGGCCGATTCTTCCCGCCTGCACCGGGGTCAGCAACCTGTTAAGATCCGCTCGGATCGGTAACGTAGCCCGCAGGTGGTTTTCTCCCCTGGACCCAGGCGATCTTCGGCCCTCTCCGACCTATGCGGCATCAACCTGGTACATCCTGACGACCGGTCGCCTTGTCGGAGTTCCGCTTCCGCGCCCGGAACCGGTGAGGATTCACGACGCCGTTCGAATTGCCCACTGGGCCAGCCAAACCGTTCAGGAATCGGGCGCGTGCTTGATCCGTACTTATGTCAGCCTGGCGTTGAGGGTTGCGCTGGCCGCTTCGGAAAGCGGAATCGACCTCCGAGGTGTCGTTCTGATGGGAGGCGGCGAACCTCCAACCACTGCGAAGGTCCGGCAGATCCAGTGCAGCGGGGCTCGGTGGGTCCCCACTTACGCGTTCTCGGAGTTCGGACAGGTCGCGGGAGGATGTGCAAATCCCCGCTCGGGAAACGACTTGCACTTGTTTCACGATGCGATTTGCCTGATCCCGGTTCCACGGGAGCTTCCCGGTTGGGGCACCAGCGTGGATGTCTTCCACTTCACGACTCTCCTACTGACCAGTCCGAAAATCCTGTTGAATGTCGGGCTCGATGATTACGGCGTTGTCGGTAGTCGGTCGTGTGGATGCGGTTACGAAGGTCTCGGTCTCAGTACTCATGTTGAGGACATCCGCAGTTTCAGCAAGCTGACGGGAGAGGGGATGTCCGTGGCAGGCAGCGAGATGCAGGAAATTCTCGAGTCCCTGCTCCCGCAACGTTTCGGCGGCACGCCTTTTGATTACCAGCTGGAGGAGAGGGAGGATGCCCAGGGCTTTACCCGCCTCGAGCTTCTGATCAGTCCCGAGATATGCCTGCCGGAAGACGGGGGGACCCGAGTGCTCGAGACCATTCTCTCGGGTTTGAGCACCGGCAGCCCCGCAGCCGAACTGGCACGCGCGATCTGGAAAGAGGCGGGCAGCCTGACGATCAGAAGAGAAAGACCGGTCTCTTCAGGGGAGGGAAAATACTTTTGCATTCGGAAATCGTTCGGGAGGCGGTAGTACCGGCCGAAAACAGATCACGGCCGAGCGGAGCCTTTTCAGAGCCGCGCAGCGAGGGTGTTGAAAAAGGGTCTTAAGGCCTGAAGGGCCGGCACATATTAGCCCAGGGCAAAGCGCTTTGTGCGGAGCCCTGGGTCAAAATCCAGAGAGGGGGCGCCAGCCCTGAAAGGGCGTAACAAGTTGCACGATAGAGATTTGTGCCGCCCTTTCAGGGCTGGATATCAGCTTCGAACCGGGGCCCAGGGCTACGCACAAAGCGCTCCGCCCTGGGCTAATATGTGTCGGCCTTTCAGGCCTATTTACCCGAAGGGCAACATTTTCAACAGCCTCGTTCGTGCGTGGCTCCATTCGATCGCGCCCTTCCCGCCAGCTGCTGCCGGAACATGTGGAGGAAGCGGTTTTCATGAACACCAAGCGCATCGGGAAATGGCTCCTCTATTCGGTCACCTTCCTTGTGATTATCGGAGTTTGCCTGGTCTTGGTCCTCTGGTTCGCCATGCGGGCCAGTCTGCCTCAATTTGAAGGCACGGCGTCCCTTGCCGGGCTAAAGCAGCCCGTCCAGGTCGAGCGCGACAATCTCGGTGTTCCGACGGTCAAAGGGGTGAACCGACAGGATATTGCGCGCGCAACCGGTTTCCTGCACGGTCAGGAACGCTTCTTCCAGATGGACCTTATGCGAAGAACGGCAGCAGGCGAGCTTTCCGAGCTGCTCGGTCCCGCCCTGCTCGCTCATGACCGGAGCCTTCGGATTCACAGACTCCGGGCTATAGCCGGCAGGGCCGCGAGATCACTTCAGCCCACCGAAGCGGAGCTCCTGAAGGCTTACGTCGAGGGTGTGAACAGCGGACTGCGTGCGTTGGGCGCCCGGCCGCCCGAGTACCTCCTGTTGAGATCCGAGCCAATGCCCTGGCTGCCTGAGGACAGTGTTCTTGCAGCGCTCTCTATGTTCGTCTTTCTCCAGGACGAGAATGGCACACACGACGCCGCAATGGACTTGCTCGCGACGGTTTTACCGCCGGCCGCGTTAGACTTCTTCCTTCCGATTGGAACTGACTGGGACGCCCCGCTCGATGGGACCATCCTTCCACCAGCCCCCATTCCCTCCCCTGAGCAGTTCTCATTTTCCCGCCTGGTGAGTAAGGCGGACGCTGGTCGGGCGCGCGCCTCGATCGGCGAGGAAGTCGTCCTGGGGAGCAACTCCTGGGCAGTCGACGGGCGCATTTCCGGTAGCGGATCGGCGCTGGTTGCTAACGACATGCACCTGGCCCTTCGCCTGCCGAACACCTGGTACAGGATGCGTCTCATCTGCCAGCCCCCCGGACAACCGACTCCGACGCTCGATATCACAGGAGTCACTCTTCCGGGCACTCCGGCGATCATTGTCGGCAGCAACCGATTCATCGCCTGGGCCTTCACCAACAGCATGCTCGACACGACAGATCTGATAAGGCTCGAAGTCCGAAAAGCCGAACCGGATCTTTACATGACGGCAGACGGGTGGAAACCGGTCGAGGAGCATCGAGAGACTCTGAAAGTAAACGGAGGCGAG
The DNA here is from genome assembly GCA_964421755.1 of uncultured Acidobacteriota bacterium. GTDB lineage: Bacteria > Acidobacteriota > UBA6911 > RPQK01 > RPQK01 > CAVUUN01. The sequence goes on along the minus strand of CAYQYP010000253.1, from coordinate 7,161 downwards.
AACGAGGTTGTCACCGTGAGGTCGACAGCCTGGGGCCCGGTCGTGACCGCGCAAAAGGAAAGGGTGAGCTATGCGGTTCGGTGGGTTACGCATTTGGACGGGGCGGTCAATTTCCGGCTTCTGGAGCTCGAGCAGATCCGTGATGCTGATGCTGCTCTGCAGCTGGCTCCAGAATGTGGCATTCCGGCTCAGAACTTCGTGGTCGGCGACCGGTCCGGAAAGATCGGCTGGACGATCATGGGCCGATTGCCCTACCGGCAGCAGGGTCTTGGTCTGACTCCTCTTTCATGGGTTCAAGGACCCGGGGCTTGGGACGGCTGCCTTCCCCCGGACCGCTATCCCCGGTACCAGGATCCTGACGATGGGATCATCTGGACAGCAAACAACCGAATCGCCGGTGGACCGGACTACATGCAAACGGGCCCCTGGGGCACTGACCTCGGCGCTCGAGCGCGCCAAATTCGAGACGGTTTAAGGGACCTCAAGAACGCCAGGCCCAAAGATATGCTCGCGATTCAGCTCGACGACCGCGCTCAATTCCTCGCCCGTTGGCAACAGCTGTTCCTTTCGGTCCTCAATTCGCCGCCCTCGGCCTCCCGACCTGAGGCGGAAGAGTTGCGCAGCCTGCTGAGAAAATGGGGAGGCCGCGCCTCCACCGATTCGGCCGGTTACCGGCTGGTTCGCGGCTTCCGGCATGAGGTTCTCGAGTTGGCCTTGGAACCGATCACCAAGCGGTGCCAGGAACTGGATCAGAACTTCTACTACCCGACACCGCAAGCCGAGCAACCGGTGTGGACACTGTTGCAGGAGAGGCCGTCCCATCTCCTCAACCCTCGCTTCAGGAGCTACGATGACCTCCTCGCCGCAGCGGTCGACCTGCTTGTTCGCGACCTGCAGGAACAGGGGCTAAGACCTCGTGAAGCAACCTGGGGACGACGGAATGAGTTGATCGTGCACCATCCGATCGGCCTGGGACTGCCTGCGCTCGGGCGTTGGTTGGACACTCCCCTCGAACAACTCCCGGGGGATTCACACATGCCACGGTTCCAATCAAGCGAGCACGGTGCCTCGGAGCGCATTGCCGTATCGCCGGGACACGAGGAGGAAGGCCTTTTTCATATGCCCGGCGGACAGAGCGGCCATTTTCTTTCTCCTTATTACACCGCCGGACACGAGGCATGGGCCAAAGGAAAGCCGGCGCCATTCCTGCCCGGCCCACCGGTGCACAAACTGCGGCTTACGCCTTGAGCCGATTCGGACTTCGGCTACTGGCAGGTAACGGTTTGAATCCGCGCACTCCGCGAAAGACGCTCCGTTTGCGGTTCCGTGCTGCTCGGCGACCCGATGGGCACAGTCCCGCAGGTCCGACTTCCAAGCCGGACATCCTGATCGAACTCCGGAGTACGATGCAGCCGACACCGAGCGGAACAGAACCGCAAACGCAGCGCTGTTTGCGGAGTGCGCGGATTCTCACCGCATTCAAAGATAATAGTGGCGGACTCGCGTTTCAGAATCCGCCGCTTTCTGCCCGGTTGGTTACGCTTGCCGGACGAAGACGACACGGTCGGAGAGGAAAAAGTTCACGAGTGAACAGACGCCCACGCTGGCAACGTTTGCGAAAACCAGGGGCAAGCCGAAAAAGCCTACCAGCAGTCGCATGAGGAAGACGTTTCCCAGCATTGAAACGGCGCCGTTCGAGAGATTGAATGCCGCCCACCGCCTGACCACTCCCCGGACACCTGTGGCCCGACGTTCCCGCCACGTCCACAGTTCATGCCAGACGAAGTTGTGGCCCACGGTGATGCCGACAGCGAGGAACGTGGACAGTAGATAGTGCAAGCCGAGAAGCTTGTTAAACACCACCAGTAACCCGATTTGAAGCGCAAATCCGATCAGCCCCACCGCGTTGAACGTCAGCCACCTCTTGATTGCGGAATGCGGAATGCGGAATGCGGAACGAGAAGACGAGCAGACGCCGCCGTCGCCACGTTCCCCGTCTTGTTGCTCTTCATTCCGCATTCCGCACTCCGCATTCCACATTCGGCTCATTCCGCAATCGGCTCATTCCGCACTCCGCATTCCACATTCCGCATTCGGTGGAGGCGGTTCCATCCTATAGAGCCGTTTGGTGTTCTCAATAACCGACGCGACGAAGACGGCGGCCATGAGAGCAATTGCGACGGCTCCGCCGAAGTCGAAGAGTCGCCACCGGCCGAGGACCTCGGCAGCCGGGTTCACGAGCAGCGCAAGGTTGCCAAGCACGATCACCACCCGTAGCTCGGTGGGGCTGAACTTCCAAAAGGACAGCTGGAAAGTACCAAAGACGTGCGTCGCCAGATACGAGTTGATCGAAAGCATGAAATAGCTGATCAGGAGGCCTGCAGCGATTTCGCTCCGCATATACGAAGAGGCCCCGAGTCCGAGAATCAGCATGAGCGTGCCGCAGGCGTCGGTGATGTGGTCCACATAGAATCCATATCGTGGCCGCGTCTGCTTGCGATATCGCGCCAGACTGCCGTCGAGGCTGTCGCCGAACCAGTTAAGAAGCATGGCAAGGTTGACCAGATGCAACCAGAAGAGGTTCGTTGCCGAGAGCCAGTAGAACACAGCGGCGGCGCTCATCGCACCGAGCCCCAGCATCGTCAACTGATCGGGAACGACCCACCGAGGCATCCGTCCAGCCAGCCATCCGAGGAGTGGACGTTCAAGTGGCGCCAGTAAACTCGTCTGCTCACGCTGTGCTTCCTTCCATCGTAGATTGGACATCGTCTCTCCTTTCGATGCCTTTCCGGTGCACACATCATGCCAAGACCGCGCATCGTAAATTGAAAGATAAGTCCTTTTATATTGCAGGTTTAAGCTTGCGTCTGTTGCCCCAGATAGTGAGAGGCGGCGGCTACTGCCATCGGATCCGACACTCGTTGACTGTAAGTCTTGCAGAGCAATGTCGACTTGGAAGCCGACCCACGCGGGAGCGATCAAAAATTGTTCACAGCCTTGTGGGCCACCAGCAATGCGCCGATTTCCGGGGGATGAAGCGGGTCAATCAAATGTGCCCCCGGCACTTGCGTGACGAGCAATCGTTGGAAGGAGTTGCGCAAACGAGGGCTGTTCCTGAACACCCCTCCCGAGAGCGCGATCGGAAAGATCGAAGACTGCATCTCGAGCCGACGAATCACTGCCACGGCGGTCTTCACAAGAGCCGATGCGGCTTTTTCGAGCAGGTTGGACGCGACGGCGTCCCCTTCCTCGGCGGCCTCCAGAACTAAAGGGTAGAGGCCTGCTATCCTCCGTGGAGAGCTCTCCGCGCCGTAGAAGAGACCGATGAGCTCCTCGACGTTGGCCAGGTACAGCTCCTCGACGATCATCTTCGTGATCAGCGTCTCGGGGCCCCGACCGTCGTAGTCTTGAAGGGCCGCGATCATGCCCCGGCGGGCGATGTCGTAGCCGCTCCCCTCGTCCCCGAGGATGTGTCCCCACCCACCCGCCCGGGCGACGTCTCCCTTCTCGTTCAGTCCCATGGCTATGGAGCCAGTCCCCGAGATGACGATGACCCCGGGCAGGTACTCGGTGGCGCCGACCAGGGTAATGAATGCGTCCGTTTCCAGGACGAGCCGGGCATTCGGAACGATTTCGGCGAACGACTTCTTCATGATCAGTCGATCGGCGGCCCTCCCCATTCCGGCGATCCCGGCACATACCACCTCAACACTGAGGCGGTCACTCCCCGCCTCCTGGAGGGCACGGTCGATCGCCTCGCTCAACGACATCTTGGAGGTGTACAAGCCTTCCTTCAGGTAGTTAGCCGGCCCCGACATTCCCTTCCCGATAATTCGTCCTCCGGCGTCGGCTGCAACGCAAATCGTCTTAGTCCCGCCCCCGTCAATCCCGAGTATGCAAGTACCCATACAGTTTGACCATTCCCCCCAAAGAACCCGTCAGCCCGCAACACCTTAGCCTCGTCCCTGAGCCAGGCACCTCGGCAGTTTACCACTTGACTAATCCCCGAGCACCCCCGAGGATGAGCGGATGGGATTCGGCACACTCGATTACATCGTCCTTGCTGTCTTCCTCCTGGCCAATGTGGCCTTGGGCACGTACCTTGGACGAGGCCAAAAAACCATCAACGATTACTTCCTGGCAGGCAAGCGAGTCCCGATGTGGGCCATATGCCTGTCGATCGTCGCCACGGAAACGAGTACGCTGACCTTCATCGGTGCCCCGGCGATTGCCTATGCCGGCAACTTGACCTTCATGCAGGTGGCTTTTGGGTACATCATTGGAAAGCTGCTGGTCACTATTTACCTCATGCCGGCGTACTTTCGCGGCGAGATCCAGACCGCCTACCAACTGCTCCGCATCCGGTTTGGACGCAAAGTCCAGACCTTCTCATCCCTGCTGTTCCTCGTGACGCGAGGGCTGTCGGACGGGGTCAGGCTGTTCGCCACGGGCATCGTCCTGGCGGTGATTACCCAGATGTCTGATCTGACGACGATGATCATCATCGGCATCATCACCGTTATTTACACGTTCTACGGCGGAATGATCGCGGTGATCTGGACGGATGTCATCCAGCTGTTCATTTATATTGCGGGAGCGCTCGTCGCGCTCTTTCTGATCCTTGACCGGGTGCCGGGAGGGTGGAGCGAGGTCGTCGCGATCGCAGCTCCGGACAACAAGTTCCAGTTCGTCGATTTCAGCATCGTTTTCTCGAATCCCTACACGCTGCTCGGAGGGGTCATTGGCGGCGCCTTCCTGACCTTTGCAACACACGGCTCCGACCAGATGATGGTGCAACGTTACCTGGCCTCCGGAAGCAAGCGCGACAGCCAGTTCGCACTGGTGATCAGCGGCGTACTCGTGTTCTTCCAGTTCCTGCTTTTCCTTGTGATCGGCGTCATGCTCTTTGCCTTTTACCAGCACCACCCCCTTACGCAGCCGCTGACCCAAACCGACCGAATCTTCCCCATTTTTATCGTGGAGCAGATGCCCACCGGGATATCCGGACTGGTTGTGGCAGCCGTTTTCGCCGCCGCCATGTCGACGCTGAGCAGTTGCCTCAACTCGTTGTCTTCATCGACCACCAACGATTTTTACCGTGTTTACCTGACCCCCGAAGCCTCGGATTCCCACTACTTGAAGGTGTCTCGCCTGTTTACCCTCGTCTGGGGAGCCATCCTTGTTGCTATCGCGATGCTCGCGCGAAACTGGGGTTCGGTGCTCCAGGTAGGGTTGACGATCATGAGCATCACCATGGGAAGTATCCTGGGTGTTTTTCTCCTTGGGCATTGGACGCGGAAGACCAACCAGACCGCCGCCTTGGCGGGGATGATCGCAGGCGTGGCAGCGATGCTCGTTATTCACTTCAGTGGGTTCTTCGCTTGGACCTGGTACACACTGATCGGGACGACCGTGACGTTTGGGGTGGGAAGCGCGACGGCGTACCTGATGCGGAAATTGCACGTGCGAAGGGAACGAGCCAGGATGCCGCCAACCGGGCCGAAAAGCGGCGGATTCTGAACAGCGAATCCGCCCTACGACTAGTTGCCGTCGCACGCCGGGTGGTCGTAGGGCGGATTCGCTGTTCAGAATCCGCCGCTTTTCGGCCCGGTTGGCAAGATTTTGGGGTGACCTCTCCGACGTGGACCCGTCAGGGCAGCGGGCAGCCGAGGCGATCGGCGTCCGCCTCTTCCTTCAATTTCCCCCGCGCCCCGCGGCTGAGCCTCATCGAGCAGAATTCTGGCCCGCACATCGAACAGAAGTCACTGCGGCGGTAATTCTCCTGCGGCATCGACTCGTCGTGCATGGCCCGAGCCGTCTCCGGGTCCATTGCCAGCTCGAACTGCTTCTCCCAGTCAAAGTCGACTCGTGCCCGTGACATCGCGTCGTCCCAGTCCCGGGCGCCCGGCCGCCCCCGTGCGACGTCCGCGGCGTGTGCCGCAATCCGGTAGGCGACCAGCCCCGCCTTCACATCGTCCGCATTGGGGAGGCCAAGGTGTTCTTTCGGGGTCACATAGCACAGCATTGCCGCACCGGCGAACGCCGCCATCGTTGCCCCGATTGCCGAGGTGATGTGGTCATAGCCGGGAGCGACGTCGGTCACAACGGGGCCGAGGACATAAAAGGGTGCATCCTGGCAGATTTCACGTTCCTTGCGGACGTTCATCTCGATCTCGTTGAAGGGTATGTGACCGGGTCCCTCGATCATGACCTGAACGTCCTGGGCCCATGCCCGGCGAGCCAGCTGCCCGAGAGCCTCGAGCTCTCCAAACTGCGCCGCGTCGCTCGCGTCCGCAAGGCAGCCCGGACGAAGACCGTCGCCCAGCGAAATCGTGACGTCGTAACGCCGGCAGATTCTCAGGATATCGTCAAAGTGGGTGTACAACGGGTTTTCGGCTCCCCTGTCGAGCATCCAGTGGGCCAACAGGCTGCCGCCGCGGCTGACGATACCTACCAGCCGCCGATCCACCAGCGGGAGATGTTCGCGAAGCAATCCGCAGTGGAGCGTCATGTAATCGACTCCCTGCTGCGCCTGTTTTTCGATGATTTCGAGGAGCAGCTCGATCGTGAGATTGGCTATCCCCCCGCCGGCCTTCGCCGCCTGGTAGATAGGTACCGTGCCAACCGGCACCTTGCTCGCTGCTATTATCGCCTCCCGGATCGAATCGAGGTCGCCTCCAGTCGACAGATCCATCACGGTATCCGCACCATATTTCACGGCGGTCGTCAGCTTCCGGAGCTCCTCGTCCAGGTCCGATGTCAATTCAGACTTTCCAATGTTCGCGTTGACCTTGCAGCGAAGGTTCGTACCGATGCCAAGCGGGGTTAGATTCCGGTGTCGGGTGTTTGCAGGTATGACTGCGCGGCCGGCTGCGACTTCCGCCCGAATGAACTCCCCTTCGAGGGACTCGGATGCGGCAACCGCGCGCATCTGTTCGGTGATGATTCCTTGCCGGGCGTAAGACATCTGAGTCCCGGCACTTGTCGTTGGTTTTATGGGTTTATCCTGCAACGCACCACTCCAAGAGAGTGAAAGCGTCAACCGTACCACAGAAATGGAGTGAGGTGAAGCACCCGAAGGGCGAGCCTTTCGGAGCCGCGCACGCAGCGAGGGTGTTGAATAAGGTCGGCAAACGCGCTCGGCTGACAAGATATAGACAG
>CAYQYP010000252.1:0-1664 GCA_964421755.1 uncultured Acidobacteriota bacterium | reverse complement strand
TCCGTATGCTGAAATTGGTTCCCTCCTGACCCGATATCCCTCCCACCCCAAAAGTGGCAAAAGGCACAAACCCGCCAATCGGTAGCTGAACGAGGAAGTTCCCGTTGAGAAGGTGAACGGTTTCATCGAAGTCTCCGAAAGGTGTACTAAGGCCCGGCGCGGCCGTGTAGCTGAATTCTGCCGCCAGCACGCTCAGAAAGGACTGCCCGATCCGGAAGCCAAGCGCGGTTCCATTGTCGAATTCCCCCAACGTCAGCTCGGCTCCCGGGTCGTAGACACCAGCGAACCCCTCTAACTCGGTCTGTCCGAGTGCGGGGCACGAGAATACGAACAACAGCGCTACTAGAGTCACGAGGTTTTTCATATTCTGAATCACAACATCCGCTTCAGGTGATGTCGACTGGTACTTTTCTCAGGTTTCCTGACGCAATGGAGTGAACCCTTGGGCGTTGGAGCGAACCCTGGCCAGCCGGTTACCGCTGGCGGCCTTGGAGGATGCCATCACCCAACGACAGCCGCCGCCAGGCTTAGTGCACCATTCGGATCGCGGTGTTCAGTACGCCTGTAGCGAGTATGTCAGCATCTGGAGAAGCACCAGATGATCCTCAGCATGAGCCGACCGGCGAACCCGGGCTTCATACTGCACCTGACCCGTTCCGTTGGAGATTGAATCTAGTAGAGGTATAACGAACATTACATTTAGAGTTGGGGCCGCCTCCGAGGGCTTTCGTTTAGGAAAGGAGCATATGCGATGAGACTATGCGTACCTGTTGCACTGGCACTTTTCTGCGTGGGCTGGAGTCAGGCTCAGGATTCGACCAATACCTTCAAAGTGACCGTAGATACGACTTACGTCAATCTGGTTGCGACAGGCAAAGACGGTCGAGTCCTGCAGGATTTGAAAAAAGAAGAGTTCGTCCTGCTCGAAAACAATAGGCCGCAGAACATAACCCATTTCTTCGCATCGGATTCGCCTCGCGCGGTGAGTCTCTTGATTGATTCCGGCTGTATCCCGGAAGACCGTATGCAACTTTTTCGCGGGGAGGCGAGTCGTTTCGTCTCCTTACTGGCGTCTCGGGATGAAGTCATGGTGGTGGGCATCGGGCGCGATTTCGGGGAGGAAGTCTCCCTGACCGGTGACAAGCAGCAAGTTTACACGGCTCTCGCGAACCTGCACCATCGCGGCGTACCGATCTCCCTCCATGCCGCGGTGTCCTGGACTCTCGAGAAATTGGAGAGCAGATCGGGTAACCGGATCGCTATCCTGATATCGGACGGTGGAATAGCATGGCGGCGGCCATCTGATCCCAAATCTCCCTCAGCAACGGACGTTATTAGGAAGGCACAGAGGAGCGGGGTGACGATGTATGTCATCAACTTCCCGGCGATTCCGATCACAGTCGCAAGCGCCGACCGCCAGAGAGAGCCCGGTTACGGTGCTGTGGTTGACCCGTCAGGTGCTCAACAAAGGACCCTGGAGGAAGTCTCCCCCTTTGATCGGAAGATGGAACTCGGAAAGGTTTTCCTCCGAGGATTGGCCGACAAGACCGGTGGTTCGTTCTTCGACTTGGAGCACCGAACCCAAAAAGCCATGAGTGATGCCCTGCGACCGGCGTTTGATGCGATCGCTTCCGAGCTCAAGGGGCACTATACGCTGGCCTATT
>CAYQYP010000251.1:0-19594 GCA_964421755.1 uncultured Acidobacteriota bacterium | reverse complement strand
TTGGTCCAGACGAAAATCTGGTGATCGTCCCCCGCAAACCACACCGGGGTGGCAACCGCCTTTCCCGTCCTCCTGAAGGTGGTCAGGCTCAAGTACCGGTATCCCGCCAGGGACGCAAGGCTCGGCTGATTCTGCATGGCTGTCTCCTCCCGCCGCATTATTTCACGAAAGCAGGCGGCGATCATGCGAACCGGGTATACTTCCCAGAGCCGTCTCGCCGGTCGAAGAGTTGGGTGCCGTGAGGCAGCTCCGAGGCGACCATGCATCTTGAGCGAGTCATTCTTCGAACCGACGTGTTTCCCACCGTGGATGCCTACCCCTTCAATCTCGAGATCCTGCGCCAATCATCGGAAATCAGCTTAAAACGCCCCATCGTCTTCTTCGCCGGGGAGAACGGCACGGGCAAGTCGACCCTGCTGCGGGCGATCACACGCCGATGCGGGGTACATATCTGGGCGAATCCCGACTGCCGGCTGGCCACCCCCAACCCGTTCGAGGACCAGTTGCATCGCTACATCGAAGTCACCTGGGCGGACGGGCCGGTCTCCGGTTCTTTCTTTTCTTCGGAGCACTTCCGCTATTTCTCCGAGCGCGTCGAGGACTGGGCTGACGGCGACCGCGGTCTTTTCAACTCTTTCGGAGGCAAGTCCCTACTGGCCCAGTCACACGGGCAGTCGCTGATGTCCTTTTTCACCTCCCGGTATGGAATCAAGGGCCTCTATTTTCTGGACGAACCCGAGACGGCGCTTTCGCCCCGCCGTCAGCTTGATCTTCTTCGCCTTTTGCGGGAAATGGCCCAGGCCGGGCATGCTCAGTTCGTCGTCGCCACACATTCGCCCATCCTCCTGAGCTGCCCCAACGCCGTGATTTTCAGCTTCGATCATGCACCCATTCGCGTGGTTGACTACCGGGAAACCGACAACTACCGAGTATTTCGGGATTTCATGGCCGCGCAGGATTCAAAGCCGTTGCCGACCACAGATGACTGACGGAACGCGGATATCGGGACGAGGGATCGGAGAAGTACCCCAGTTCTGCGTCGGACACGATCAACGCCGGGCAGGATGCCCGGCGCGCGGGCAAGATGCCCGCGAACCAAGTGCGGACGGGACGTCCGCGCTCCAGGATTGGGACGCCGGCGTTCCGGTGGACAGTGGTTTTCGGCTTGTGCCCGACGCCGTCGTTGGCAACAATGGCGCCATGAGGCAGCGACGACGTTCAGTCGGCTTCACGGCATCCAACGCAGGGCTTCTCTGTCTGCCGCTGATTGTGCTCCTGATCGGCTGCAGGTCACCGGAGCAGACAATCGGGCAGGACCGCCCCGACTGGGCTGCGGTTGCCCTGCGCTATCGGGAAACGAACGATTACAGGAGTCTCGTCGCTCTACTTCCACTTCTCGAAATCCGCAAATCGCGTCGTTCCGAGATCGAAAAGCTGCTCGGCCCGGCGACGTATAACCCGACGCCGTTCCAGTCTTACTATCCGACCGACCGTTCGGTCCCGATCCACTTGGAATCGGACGGCCAGGCACCTGATGGACGAGCTGCACAGGACATGCACTTCCAGATCATCCTGGTCGTGCAGTACCTCGAGAATCACGCGCAGCCGACCCCGCAGGATCTTCTGGACTCGTTTTCGCTTGGACCGGTCGGGGAATGACCAAGAAACATCAGTCGCCGTTTCCTTTTGCATGGGACCAGAGAAGAGACCGGCCATCGCTTCTCGAAGCGGTCTCCCACTTCTGAAGAGACATCACGGCAAGGGCAGTATTCGCAGATATCCGCAGCATTCCACGAAAACCAGGGCCAAATGTGACGTCGTCAAAGACCTCCCCGACGAACTTAGCAACATGCCCGTTGGGTGGAAGGCTGAGCGTTTTGGTGCTGATCGGCGAGCCGCCCTCGATCGCGAACAGCTCCAAGGTAATCGTGGAAGCTTCAAAGGCCGTGTTGCTGATCGCCAGGGCAGTGCCTGTTGTAGACCCAGGCCAGTCGGATACTCCCTCGCCGACGAAAACAAAATGCTCATGCGATGCCGCAGCCGGAAGAACGCCAACTTCCCACTGGGGGTCCGGACTGGCGATCGTCACCGTTGCAACGCTGTAGCGAACAGTCAAGACCACCGGGACGCTCGAAACGCCTCTCATCCAACCCGTGGTGATGGGCCCGGGCGATTTTGCCAGCATCGTGACTGTCTGGCCGGGAAGAAGTGCCAGCTCAAACCACGTAGTAGTACCCGAAAGGTCGGGCCAGCCGCGGGCTTCCCAGGTTACCGCCCAGTCCTGTCCATTGTCGTCAACCGTCGCTAAGACAACCGTGGCGTTGGTTGTATTCGTCGACGGGTTCGACATGGTCACTAGCGTACTGATCTGCAAATTCCCAGAGGACCCGATCGCGATCTGTGGAAGAAAATACGTCGAGGCGTGCGTGCTGAGGAAAACCGAAACCCCAAGAACAGACAAGACAACCGCGTGACGGAAAACGCGACTCATATCGCCCTCCCCCACATGGCTCTGCCAGCAGACGAAAAACGCAGTCAAATGTGGTTTGACGGTTACCGTAGCAGAAGCGCCGTAGGCGGGCAAGGGGGGCGTAAGCGGCGGGCCCGGACTACCGGGCAAAAAAAGGCCCCAAGTAACCTTTAGAACAGCCGACTTAAAACCTCCATCAGATTTTCATCTGAGTTCGTAGCCGCTGCTTCGTGGATCTCTTGGGGCCAATTTCAATTTTGCCAACCGAGCGGAAGCAGTTCAAGAGGAGCACAAAAAAAGTCGGCCCGGCGAAGTAGTCGCTACCTCGACGCTATCGACGCCAAAAGGCACGGGTGAAGAGGACAAGCAGTGTGTAGAACTCTAACCTTCCCGCCAGCATGCAGAACATCAGCACCCACTTCGCAAAGACAGGCAGGTGGCCGTAATTGTCGATGGGACCGACAGTGCCCAGCCCGGGACCGACGTTGAACATCGAGGCGGCCGTGGCGCTCAAGGCCGTCAGGATGTCCAGGCCTGCCGCGGTCAGGAGGATGCCCGCGATAGCGAAGATCAGGAAAGAGAGATACACGAGGTTGAGGAGACTCTGAACGGTGGCTTCCGCCATGTAGTCACGATTGAGTCGGATCGCGAGGATCGCCCTTGGGGAAACTACTTTGCGGAACTCGCGGCTGACCACCCTGGTAAGCAGGACGATTCTGGCTGTCTTCAGCCCGCCGGCTGTTGAACCGGTGCATCCGCCGGCGAACATCAGGAACAGAAGCAGAAGCTGGCCCAAGGGGGGCCACAGCTCAAAATCCTCAGAAGCAAAACCGGTCGTGGTCATGATCGATACCGTCTGGAACAGCGCCATCCTCGTCGCATCCAGCGGCGAGGCAAGGTTCACCCGCACCAGCGAGGCGCCGATGGCAATGGTCGCCAATGCAGCGATGATCAGGTAGGCTCGGATTTCGACGTCACCGAAGAACCGACCGGGTTTTCGCTCAACGAGCAGCCGATAATGCATTGTGAAGTTCATTCCCGCAACAAGCATGAAAAACGCGATGACGAGCTCGATCGCCGGACTGCCGAAGGCAGCAATACTCAGGTTCCGCGTTGAGAAACCACCTGTACCCATCGTCGAAAAGGTGTGACATGCGGCATCGAGGCGCGTCATTCCGACCAGGCGGAGACAGATGTATTCCACCACCGTAAAGAAAGCGTAGATTTTCCAAAGAGTCTTCGCTGTTTCCGCCACCCGGGGCTTAACACTGTCTGAACGCGCACCAGAGAACTCGGCCCGGTAGAGCTGCACCCCGCCGGTGCCGATCAGCGGCAGAACCGCGATACCCAGCAGGATGATCCCCATCCCACCAATCCAATGGGTGAAGCAGCGCCAGAAATGGAGGCTTCCCGGGAGACCCTCCACGTCCGAGAGAATGCTCGCGCCCGTGGTTGTGAAGCCGGACATGGATTCGAAGAAGGCGTCTGTGAACGAGTCGAAGGCGGAAGACAGGTAGAAAGGAAGGGCACCCAGGAAACTGGCGACCAGCCAGGCGACGACTACGAAAAGGATCCCCTCCCGGTGGCTGAACTCCGATCCCCGCCATCTCAGACTGACGCCCAAGACCAGAGCCAGCGCGAGGGCAATCGCCATCGACAGGGCGAGCGGCACGACTCCCCGGTCCTGAAGCAGGAAGCCGACGAGAAGAGGGACCGCAAGACAGCCGGCGATACCCGCGCTCAAAAGACCGACGAACTGGAAGAGATTTAGCCAGCGGACCAAAGGCTTTTCCGAGTTTTTTCTGCCAGGAACTCCGACTCCAGGGAGGGTACCAAATGCTCCAGGCAGAAGAAAACGACCCGGTCACCCGGTTCGATGACTGCCTGTCCCCTGGGAACCACGACTTCGCCAGACGGCCGAGTGATCGCGCCGACTATCGCCCCTTTTGGAAGACGCACATCTTTTAGCTTCCGGCCAACGAGTTTACTCTTTTCGGACGCGATCAGTTCGATCGCCTCCGCCTGCTCTTCGTGGAAAGTGGTCACCGACAGGACGTGTCCCTTCCTCACGAACTGCAGAATCCGGTCGACGACCGTCAACCGGCTGCTGAACGTCGCGCTGATACCGAGCAGATGAGCCGCAGGCAAAAAATCCATGCGGTTGACCAACGCGGCTACTTTCCGGGCACCCATGCGACGGGCCAGCATGGATGCGATCATGTTCACCTCGTCGTCACCGGTCAACGCGAGATACGCGCTCACTCCCTCGATGTTTTCTTGAAGCAGGTTTCGCTGGTCGGTTCCGTCGCCATGGACGACGACCGTATCGTTCAGGACCGCCGCGATCTTGTGGCACCGTGCCAAATCCCGTTCAAACAGTTTGACCGCGACACCGGTCTTCTCGAGTTGTTGGGCGACTTCGATTCCGAGCTGCTTTCCGCCCACTATAAAGACCCGGCTGACACGCTGCAACTCGGTGATTCCGAGGAAAGGGAGACTCCGTTCAAACTCGGCGGCAGGCACCAGGACATAGATCTGGTCACCCACTTCGAGCCGGTCCCGGCCCGTAGGAATGATCGTCTGGTTGCGCCGCAGCACCATTGCCACGAGGTGGGAGGGAGCCTCGGTCCCCAAATCGGCAAGGCTCTTGTCCACCAGGGGGCTGTTTCGCTCGATTCCCATCGAGAAGAGCCTGACGGCGCCCTCCGCGAAATCACGGATATCGGAAATACCCGGGTATGCGAGGACGCGCAGGATCCGTTGCGCCGTTTCCCGGTCAGGATGGATCACGAGGTCTATCTTGAGACAGTCCGATCCACAGATGGGGGCCCACAGGTCGACTTCGTGGGTTCTCAGGCGGGCGACTTTTATCCTTACACTCGAACAGGTTTGAGCGATCAGGCAGCCCAGTATATTCGTCTCATCGCTGTTCGTGACGGCGATGAGCATGTCGGCCTTCGTGAGATCCGCTTTTTCAAGAGCGGAGATGCTTGTAGCACTCGCTTGCACAATACGGGCATCGAGGGATTCGCCGAGCTCGGCGCACCTTACCTCGTCCCGTTCGACAATCGTCACCTCGTTGTTTTCGCCGATGAGGCGACGAGCAACCAGCGCCCCAACCGCGCCACCACCCAGGATGACGATTCTCATATCCTTCGAGGATACATCATGTGAGCAAGACACGGGAGCCGTCCGGGGAGTCAGGGGCGCATTGAAACCGCCGGTTCTCGGCTCTTCCGGTCCGCTTTGGACAATGGCCGCAAAAGATTTGCCGTCGCAGGGTCCCGGAGACACCGGTACGCCTGATTATCTGCTGCGGAGCCGGCCAGGGCTAATGCTGGGCGTGGTCATGGCCGTGGTGACCACAGGCCATGTTCGGCATCACCTGTTTCAGTTTTCCAGCCTGGAACCCCGCCACCGTCTCCGCGACTGTCGCGTTATCGGAAAGGTAGACCTGGATATTGGCGGAGTTGAGCCGGTTGAGCGCTCCCATCCCGATACCGCCGACTACAACCGCGTCGATTTGCTCGCCTTCCAGGGACTCCAGCGGTGCACACATCCCGTGACCGTGATGCTGGTTCGCGTTCGTGATTGCCCGGTAATGTCCGTTCCCCGTATCGACTATGGCGAAGGCCGGGGCCGAACCGAAATGTTGGCAGACACGGCTTTCCATCCCGTTATCCTCTTCGACTGGAATACAGATTTTCATGTTTGGTTCCTGTCGGGCTGATTTGGGCATCTCCGGGTGTCGACCTGCGCCCGAAAGCAGGGGTCCGGTTGCCTTAGTTATCCTCGCAATCGTGCAACTTGCAGCAGCGACGACCCTCGATTCGAACGGGGCCTCCTTCGATTCGCAGTGCCTTGCCGTGTACCAAGGCATCGGCAATCTTCCGGTGTGCTGAGTCGATGATTCGGCTGAAGGTCGGACGAGACACCTTCATTTGCTCGGCCGCCTGCTCCTGATACACTCCCCCGAGATCCGCGAGTCGGAGCGCCTCGAATTCGTCCAGTGTCATCATGACTTCCGCGAGCTCCCGAACGGGGATCCCAACCGGCTTGAAGATCGCCGCGGCGGGGCTTCCATTGATGCGTCGGCAGCAAAATGGTCTGGACATTCCCAACACACCTCGATCCGATTATGGACATATGTTCACAATCCGTCAAGCGGTTTCGGAGGGGGCCCGTGCTTTCTGACCCATGAGTTCCCCGAGTCCGTCCTAACACTCGTGCGATAACATACTTGTTGTCACTCACTCGCGAAGGGTTTCGATCTCGCCCGGCAAACGCCCGATTTCCGAGTGTGGACGCTTCGCTCATGCATGTAGCCGGGTAGGAGTCCTGACTATGAGTATCTGGGTCGAAATTGCGATCATCGGAGCGCTCTCCCTGATCAACGGGGTGCTGGCCATGTCGGAGATCGCCTATGTGTCCGCGAGTCGAACACGCCTGCAGATTCAGTCCCGAAAAGGAGACAGGCAGGCAGCCGCAGCACTGAGGTTGATTGATTCCCCTACCCGCCTCCTGTCGACAGTCCAGGTGGGCATCACGTTGATCGGCATCATGGCCGGTGCCTTCGGCGGGGCGACGCTCGCGGAGGAACTGGGGCTTTGGCTGGCACAGTTCTCAGACATCGCACCGTACGCGGACCTGTTGGCGTTCGTCATCGTGGTATCGGCGATCACTTACCTGTCGCTGGTACTGGGGGAGCTTGTCCCGAAGCGCGTGGCTATGCTGAATCCGGAGGGGATAGCGGCGGCCATGAGCCGGCCCATGCGGGTGGTTGCCACTCTGGCGGCGCCGGCGGTCAGGTTTCTGAGTTTCTCGACCGAGCTTCTGCTCAGATTCCTTCGGGTCCCGCCCAAACCAGACCGTGTGGCAACTGAAGACGAAATCAAGCTGATGATTGAACAGGGGACGCGAGCCGGAGTGTTCCTACCGAGTGAGCAGGAGATGGTCTTAAACGTGTTCCGTTTTGCCGACCGGCGGGTCAGTGCACTCATGACACCTGCCCCCGATGTCGTATGGATCGACAAGGACGCCTCAGCAGAGGAACTGCGGGAGATTATTGCGGCACATCCGCACAACCGTTTCCCGATTTGTGACGGCCGGCTTGATCAGGTTCTGGGATTTGCGCGAGTCAAGGATCTTCTTACAGCCTGCCTCTCTGGAGCACCCCTCGACCTCGGTGCTCATTTGCGGAAACCGCTGTTCGTCCCGGAGAGCAACCCGGCTCTCAGGATGCTCGAGATGTTCAAGCAAACCGGCACGCATGTCGCGCTCGTCGTGGACGAGTATGGGCAAGTGGAAGGACTCGTCACCCATCACGACATCATGGAAGCCATTGTCGGTGAGATCTACTCGGGCGAACTTCCCGACGAAAGGGAAATCGTCCGGCTGGATGATGGATCTTACCTCCTCGATGGCGCACTTCCAGCAGACGAATTCCGCAGCTTCCTCCATATTGATCCGGAGGGTGAAGCGGCCAACTACGACACCCTGGCCGGCTTCATTCTCGAGCAACTGGGTAGAATCCCCGCGACGGGAAACCACTTCGATTGGCGAGGCTGGCGATTCGAAATCGTCGACATGGACGACCGGCGCATTGACAAAGTCCGGGTCAGGCGGACGCAGACACCCGGTGGCGAGCAATCCGAACCGATCTAGCCCCTCGGACATGCAGAGCGGACAAACATTCATCGTCTCCAGAAGGAGGGAGTGAAAACTGCCAGGAAGACGAAAAACTCGAGACGTCCGGCTACCATGACGAAGATCAAGACCCATTTGGCGAACAAACTCAGGTGGCCGTAATTTTGGGCCGGGCCCACAGCCCCAAGACCGGGGCCTACATTGAACATGCAGGCCGTAACCCCCGAAAAGCTTGTGATCAGATCGACACCGGTTGCAGCCACTGCCAGGCTGGCTCCCATGTTAAGCATAATAGCCAATGATACGAGTCCAAGGGCGGTAGTGATCAAACCGGGCTGTACCGGTTCTCCGCTGAGCCGAACAATGCAGACGCTCTTGCGGTTAAGCATCGTCTCCATTTGACGACCGACGGACTTGAGCAAAAGGACAATTCTCGCCACCTTCAGCCCGCCGGCGGTCGACCCGGTGCATCCACCGACAAACATCAAGGTCAAGAGAACGAACTTGCCAAAGGCGGTCCACTGATCGAAGTCAGCGGAAGAAAAGCCCGTGGCGGTCATGATGGAGACGACCTGAAAAGCAGAGAGCCGCACAGAATGCCACCAGCTCGTCCCCATTGAGCTACTCAGGCTCAGTGAAACCAGAAGCACCGCAACGGCAAGCAGGCCAAAGTACAACCTGACTTCGGAGTCCCTCACAAACACCCGCCACTGCCGGAGAACGATCAGGCGAAAATGCAGGGTGAAGTTCAGGCCGCCCACCACCATTAAAACAATCAGGACCAGTTCGACGGCGACACTGTTAAAGGCCTCGACATTCGAGTTACGGGTGGAAAAACCGCCGGTTCCGATGGCGGCGAATGTGTGAAAAATGGCGTCCAGCCGGCTCAAGCCAAGGATACGCAGAACGAGGTACCCGGCGACCGTGAATCCGATATAGATCTTCCACAGGGCTGCAGCCGTCTCCGCGATCCTTGGCTTCAGTTTATCCGACCTCGCTCCAGAGAATTCCGCCCTGTAGAGGAAGACACTTCCATGCCCGAGGAGCGGGAGAACCGCGATCATGAGCAGAATCACGCCAAGACCGCCCAGCCAATGGGTAAAGCCTCTCCAGAACTGGAGACTCGCAGGGAGCACCTCAACCGCCGGCAGAACGGAAGCTCCTGTTGTGGTGAAACCCGAGACGGACTCGAAAAGCGCATCAGTGAAACTCGCAAACGCCGGCGAAAGATAAAAAGGCATAGCGCCGAGTGCTCCGGTAATCACCCACGCAAGCGAAACCACCAGCAGTGATCCACGGTGAGACAAAGCGTCGCCACCTCTCCCGGACATGAGATAGAGGCCGATTCCTCCGATCGAAGAAGTGAGGAGCACGCTGGAAGTCAAAGGAAACAATCCGGAATCACGCTCGACGATAGCTATGATTAATGGCGGCACCAAACAGGCGGAAATGCCTAGCGTCAGAAAAAGCATTATGTGGAGAACCTGCAGCCAACGAATCATTTACTCCTGCGGGTCAAGAAATTAAGAATGCGAGAAGTGGCATAAAGAAGTCATAAAGAAGGGTCAAAAAAAGGGCCCGCGGAAGATGCGCGCTGGCCTTGTGCGCTCCGCTCCGTGAGCGATCGGCCTGCGCATCGGTGCAACCGTCAGGTGCTACGTGCAACAAAGCGGTAGAATGCGTGATATGGCCGGCGATCAGTCGAATAGGCCCGAGCGGCCCGTGCTGTCGTTGTTTCTGCGGCTTGTAGCCGTGTTGGTTGCGATAGGCGCGTTAACGGTTGCACTCTCCCACAGCGGCCTCAACCACACTACTGTTGCGCTTTCCTTTCTGCTGGTGGTCCTGTTCACCGCAGCCGCCTGGGGACTGCGTGAATCAGTAGTCGCCTCGCTGGTTGCCATGATCTGTTTCAACGTGTTCTTCATGCCCCCCGTCGGAACCGTCACAATCGCAGATCCGCAGAATTGGCTGGCCCTCTTCGTTTTTCTTGTGACTTCCCTGGTCGCCAGCAAACTGTCGGACACGGCCCGAAAACGTGCTGTAGAATCCGAGAAACGGCGGAGCGAAACCGAGAGACTGTACTCTTTGAGCCGCATGATCCTCATGTCGGCAGGCGATCTGGGCCAAACCGCCCGCGATATTGCCTTGCGGATTCAGCAGGTTTTCGATTTCCAGGGAGTCGCGCTTTTTGAATCGAGCCTGAACCGGCACTTCACTGCCGGTGAAGAATTCTCTTCGTCCGCGTTGGAGGCCATAGCCGACGTCGCGCGTCGCGGGGGCCTGGTCTGTGATTCCGAGACCTCGCTCGTGATCGTGGCCCTCTCCCTCGGCGGCAAACCAGTTGGGAGCCTGGCCCTGAGTGGCAGCCTGGTTTCGGACGGAGCATTGCAGGCGACTGCGAACCTGGCGGCGCTGGCTCTAGAGAGGGCCAGAAGCCAGGACTTGGCAGCCCGGGCAGAGCTGTCACGCCAGACTCAGGAATTCAAGTCGACACTGTTGGACGCGGTCGCTCACGAATTGAAGACCCCTCTGACGGCAATCAAGGCGGCTGTCTCCTCCGTGCTCATCAGCCATCAAAGCCTCACTCCAGTCGAAGCTGAACTTCTCACCATTGTCGACGAGGAGACCGATAATCTCACCCGCATGGTTAGAGAAGCGATCCACATGGCAAAGATCGAGGCAGGCAAGCTCCAGCTGAACCGTAAACCAACCCGGCTGGACGCCCTCGTCCGCACGACGCTAGAGGATATGAATTCCCGGCTGGAAGGGCGTTGCGTGGAAATGCAGAGTGCCGACAACCTGCCCCCGGTCTCAGCCGATGAAGACCTTCTCCAGCTGGTCGTTCGTCAGTACCTCGACAACGCGCTCAAATTCTCGCCGGCAGGCTCCCCTCTTCTGCTGCGCCTGCGAGCGGAGATCGGCCAGGTGGAATTCATGGTTGAAGATAAGGGTTTAGGGATCCCTGAGTCTGAGTTTCCCTTGGTATTTGAGCGCTATTTCCGCGGGAGTTCGGTACCAGAATCCGCAGAAGGTACCGGGATCGGTCTTTCGATCGTACGCGAGATCATCTCGGCCCATGGCGGGAAGGTGCGCGTCGAGAGCGAACCGGGGACTGGCTCCCGGTTCTATTTCACATTGCCGCTTGGAGGACAAACGCACGAGTATGAGCGAAGGCAAAATTCTGATCGTGGATGACGAACCCCAGCTGCGAAGAGTGATCTCTACGACCCTTGTCGCGAACGGCTACACTGTCGAGCAGGCTCGAACAGGGGAAGAAGCTTTGAACAAGCTGCGCGAGAGGAAGCACGACCTTGTTTTGCTGGACCTTAACATGCCAGGGATGGGTGGCTTGGAGACGTGTCGCGAGATCCGCTGGTCGTGCGATGTTGCGATCATCATCCTGTCAGTGCGAAACACCGAGAAAGACAAGGTGCAGGCTCTGGATGCCGGCGCCGACGACTATGTCTCGAAGCCCTTCAGCACTCCGGAGCTTCTTGCCCGCATTCGAGCAGCGCTCAGACGCCTGCCTGTCTCCCCTGATACGGGATCCCAAATACTGGTGCTGGGCAACGTCACGGTGAATTTTCTGCAGCGGCGTGTCACGGCGGGCGAAAGGGAAATCCGGCTTACGCCGAAAGAGTTTGACCTCCTCCAATATCTTGCCAACAACCCTGATCGGCCGGTGCCACACCGGCGCCTGCTGCAGGCCGTCTGGGGTCCCGACTACGGAGATGAGGTGGAATACCTGAGAGTATTCATCAATCAACTACGAAAGAAGATCGAGCCGGATCCTTCGCATCCTGCCTATATCCTCACCGAGCCGTGGGTCGGTTACCGCCTGCGTCTGAAAACTTCGAACCACGAAACACACGAGATACACGAAAAAGAAGGCAGTTAGGGACTGGCCTCTCTTTTTCGTCTGTTTCGTGTGTTTCGTGGTTAAATGCGTTTGCTTTTAACCACAAAACAAACGAAAGAGACGAAAGAGATGACAGACATTCTGTACAAGGAGGAGTGTTACGGCATCCAGGGAGCGGTGTTCGAGGTGTACAAGGAAATGGGTTGCGGATTTCTCGAGGCGGTTTACCAGGAGTGTCTCGAAAGGGAATTCCGGAACCGAGGCATTCCTTTCGCCAGGAAGATAGAGCTTTGTTTGCATTACAAGGGGGAGCCGTTAGAGCAACGGTACGAGCCGGATCTTATTTGCTATGGCAAGATCATTATCGAACTGAAGGCCGTGAAGGAACTCTCCAACGAGCATCGCGCTCAGCTGATGAACTACCTGAAAGCGACACGTTTGCGACTCGGTCTCCTCGTCAACTTTGGTCACTTCCCAAAAGTCCAAATCGAGAGAATCATTCTTTAGCCACGAAACTTACGAAATCGTAAGCTTTCCTTTACGCCTTCCTTATGTTGTCGCTTGTACAGTTCCCTGCATGTTTGACGTTTTGGACATTCTCATTGTCGCTCTCTTCATTTTCGCCTGCTGGGGTGTGACGAAGGCCGTCGACCGGCTCTGAAGGAGTTATCCCGTGGATTCCGTTGTCGCAGGTTTCGCCTCGATCGCGTTGTTCCTCTACCTTCTTTACGCATTGCTGAAGCCGGACCGTTTCTAGTTTCAGGAGCTCGCCCATGACACAGTTCGGCATCCTACAGATAGCCTTCTATTTCCTGGTCCTTCTCGCTCTGACTAAACCGCTCGGTATCTTCATAGCGCGGGTATTCCAGGGAGAGAAGACTTTCCTGCACCCCGTGCTGCGGCCCCTCGAGCGCCTGGCCTACCGGGTCGGGGGAGTCAAGGAAAACGCCGAGCAACACTGGACGCAATACACGGCCTGCGTGCTGGCATTCGGATTGGTCTGCTTCTTGTTCACCTACCTGATCCAGCGGCTGCAGGGGAACCTGCCACTCAATCCGCAGGGGTTCGGAGCGGCTCAGGCGACCCCCGATCTGTCTTTCAACACCGCCGTTAGCTTCATGACCAACACGAACTGGCAAGCGTACGGTGGCGAAGTGACCCTGAGTTATTTCGTGCAGATGGCCGCCTTGACTGTGCAGAACTTCGCTTCAGCGGCAGCCGGGATCGCCGTCGCGATCGCCCTGATGCGCGGGTTTACTCGAGTCCAAACCAATTCTATCGGTAACTTCTGGGTGGACACGGTGAGAGCTGTCATATACCTCCTCTTGCCTCTGGCGCTGGCCGGCGCCCTATTCCTCGGGGCTCAGGGAGTGATTCAGAACTTCAGTCCCTACCAGCAAGTGACCACGTTGGAGGGCGCTGTTCAGTTGATCCCTGGCGGACCAGCCGCCTCCCAGATTGCCATCAAGCAGTTAGGAAGCAACGGGGGCGGCTTCTTCAACACCAACTCGACTCATCCTTTCGAGAATCCGACATCCGCGTCGAATTTTCTCGAGGCACTGTACATCCTCCTCATTCCTGCAGGCCTGCTTTACACCTTCGGAATCATGATCGGCGACCGGAGACAAGGATTGGCGCTGTTTGCCGCCGTTAGTCTCATGTTCCTGATCGGTGTCTTCATCTGCTACGGGGTTGAGCAATCCGGTAACCCCACCCTGTCCAAGCTGGGAATCACGGCGCAAGCAACCGACAGCCAATCGGGCGGGAACATGGAGGGCAAGGAAGTCAGGAACGGTATTGCAAACTCGGCGCTCTGGGCGGTGGCCACCACGGCCGCAAGCAACGGCAGCGTGAACAGTATGCACGACAGCTACATGCCTCTCGGAGGGCTGGTGCCACTGTTCAACATCCAGACCGGTGGAGTGATCTTCGGCGGCGTGGGGGCGGGGTTTTACGGACTGCTGCTTTTTGCCATCCTGGCCGTATTTATAGCCGGCCTCATGGTCGGGCGCACTCCGGAATATTTGGGCAAAAAGATCGAGGGCAAGGAGGTGAAAATGGCGATGCTCGCGCTGGTCGCGTGCTCGGCTGTTTTGCTCGTGTTCACCGGGATTTCGTCAGTGATTCAGTTTCCCGAAGCCAGTTACTGGAACGGCGCTTACGGTCCCGCCACTGGAAATCTGAACAATGCCGGACCACACGGGTTCGCGGAGATCCTTTACGCGTATTCGAGCGGCGCCGGCAACAATGGAAGCGCCTTTGCCGGAATCAGCGCCAACACCCCCTGGTACAACCTGACGATCGGCCTGGCGATGCTCGTGGGCCGGTTCCTGTTCATGATTCCTATGCTGGCCGTGGCCGGGAGTCTGGCAGCCAAAAAGCGTGTGCCAGTGACGAGCGGGACACTTCCGACCCATGGAGCCTTGTTCGTCGGCGTGCTGGTGGGAACGGTGCTGTTCGTCGGTGCCCTGACCTATTTCCCTGCACTGGCACTCGGGCCTATTGTCGAGCACTTCCTGATGGTCCAAGGGAGGCTTTTGTAGTTATGTCGCAGCGATTAGTCAAGGAAAGAGCAAAAGATCTCCCCGTCGTGCCGCCTTTCAAGCGCACCCCGCTGACCGGAGTGCTTCCCGAGCGGCTGGTCCGTGCACGGCCCCTGGATGATCCCGAGATCCTGAAGCGCGCTGTCCGAGAATCGTTCATCAAACTGAATCCCCTGACTCTCGTCAAGAACCCGGTGATTTTCGTTGTCGAGGTCGGCGCCGCGATTACAACGGTTTCTCTCGCTCGCGACATCGCGATCGGCGCACCCGGAATCGCTTTCCCTCTCCAGATCGCGTTGTGGCTCTGGTTCACCGTGGTGTTCGCCAACTTCGCCGAGGCGATGGCGGAGGCGCGGGGCAAGGCGCAGGCCGATACGCTTCGCAAGGCCAAGGCCGAAACCAAGGCGAAACGGATTCTCGGACGCGATCGAACCGAGGTAATTCCCGCTTCGAAGCTCCGCTCCGGCGACCTGGTCATGGTCGAGACCGGCGACGTCATTCCTGGCGATGGAGAAGTGATCGAGGGCGTCGCCACAGTCGACGAGTCGGTGATCACCGGGGAGAGCGCGCCTGTCATCCGCGAATCGGGTGGGGACCGGAGCGCGGTCACCGGAGGAACGAGGGTGTTGTCGGACTGGATTCGGGTCAAGATCACCTCGAATCCCGGCGAGACGTTTATCGATCGCATGATCGCCCTGGTTGAGGGAGCAGAGCGGAAAAAGACGCCCAACGAGATTGCCTTGAACATTCTCATCGCGGGCCTCACGCTGATCTTCCTGCTTGCGGTCGTCACCCTGCAGCCTTTCGCCAAATACGCGGTCGCGGCGACGGGCGCCGGGGCTGTTCCCACGGTCGCTGTCCTCGTCGCGCTGCTCGTGTGTCTCATCCCGACGACGATCGGTGGCCTTCTGTCAGCGATCGGCATCGCCGGCATGGATCGCGTCATGCAGCACAATGTGCTGGCGATGAGCGGGAAGGCGGTCGAGACGTCGGGTGACGTGAACACCCTGCTACTGGACAAGACCGGCACCATTACGATCGGAAATCGTCAGGCGGTGGAGGTTTTTCCGGTTCGCGGCGTTTCAGAAAAGGAGCTGGCGGCCGCCGCCCAACTCGCGAGTCTGGCGGATGAGACCCCGGAAGGCCGCTCAATCGTGGTGCTGGCGAAAGAAAAGTACGGCCTTCGCGGGCGGGAGGTGGCGAGCCACGGCGCACGGTTCATTCCCTTCTCGGCGCACACGCGGATGAGTGGCGTCGATCTCAATGGCCAGCATCTGCGCAAAGGCGCCACAGACGCCGTCGCACGGTTCGTCAGGGAACAGGGAGGGAAGCTTCCCCCGGACATGAATGAAATATCTGACCGGATCGCCCGTCGAGGCGGTACGCCATTGGCCGTCGCGGACGGCGACCGGGCGCTGGGAGTGATTCATCTGAAGGACATCGTGAAGGGCGGGATGAAGGAGCGCCTCGCCCAGTTGCGAGAAATGGGGATCCGCTCCGTCATGATCACGGGCGATAACCCCCTTACTGCGGCGGCGATTGCGGCCGAGGCCGGAGTGGACGATTTCCTGGCCCAGGCCTCTCCAGCAGATAAGATGGAGTACATCAAGAAAGAACAGGCGCAGGGACGCCTGGTTGCAATGACCGGCGACGGGACGAACGACGCACCCGCGCTGGCCCAGGCGGACGTCGGCGTCGCGATGAACACGGGAACCATGGCCGCCAAGGAAGCGGGCAACATGGTGGACCTCGACTCAAACCCAACTAAGTTGATCGAAGTCGTTGCAATCGGTAAACAACTCCTGATCACGCGCGGCGCGCTGACGACCTTCTCCATCGCGAACGACGTGGCGAAGTACTTCGCCATCATTCCGGCGATGTTCTTGACGACGTATCCGGCCTTGGCGGCGCTGAATGTCATGGGTCTCCATACCCCTCAAAGCGCGGTCCTGTCGGCCGTGATCTTCAATGCCTTGATCATCATTGCCCTGGTCCCTCTTGCCCTCCGGGGAGTCCGGTATCGCCCTGAGAGCGCCGGCGCGCTGCTGCGCCGTAACCTGCTCGTCTACGGCCTGGGAGGAATCATCGCCCCGTTTCCCGGGATTTGGCTGATCGATCAGGTCGTGCATTTCTTGGCGTTGGCTTGAAGGGAGTTTATGTTAAGACAACTTATACCGGCTTTCCGCCTCACACTGCTCTTCACGGTTTTGACGGGTCTTGTTTATCCCGCCATCGTAACGGGTCTTTGCCAGTTGCTTTTTCCTGACCAGGCGAATGGGAGCCTTGTTGAGAAAAATGGACGGATTGCCGGCTCGCGTCTGATCGGGCAGAGCTTCAGGCGGCCCGAGTACTTTCACGCTCGCCCATCAGCGGCGGGGTCCGGCTACGATGCGGCGGCATCCAGCGGGTCCAATTTAGGGCCGACCAGCCGAAAGTTGTTCGACAGGATTAAGAATGCCGCCGAGCACTTTCGGGCGGAAAACCCGGACTTCAGCGGGCCGATCCCGGCAGACGCCCTAACCACAAGCGGCAGCGGCCTGGATCCCCACGTCAGTCCTGCGTCAGCCGAGGCACAGGTGAGCCGAGTGTCCAGGGCCCGCAGGACAGACCCGGAAAAGATCAAGCAGTTGGTCGCCCAATCCACTGCAGGTCGCGCCTTGGGGTTCCTCGGGGAACCGGGAGTGAACGTGCTCGAACTGAATCTCGCTCTAGACGAGCGGTTTCCGATGCCGCAATAGATCCCTTTCGTGTGTTTCGTGTGTTTCGTGGTTAAAAATGCTTTTAAACCACGAAACACACGAAACACACGAAAAAGCGTAACATCACTAACGGAGCCAGTTGTGAGCCCGATTCCAGAGCGCCCCGATCCCGAAGAGCTGCTGAGGCTGCTGGAAAGCGAGGAGCAGAGCCGCCGGAAAGGTCGTCTCAAAGTCTTCCTCGGTTACACTTCCGGCGTCGGCAAGACTCACCGAATGCTCCACGAGGCCAAGCGGCGCTGGGAACGCGGCGAGGACCTGGTTATCGCAGCACTGCCGGACAGTCTCTCAGAAGAACTGCGTCTGATGACTGCCACCATGCCCTCAGTCCCAGCTTTGCCCGCCGGAGGAGCGATTGACGTGCATCGACTCTTAACGCGTAAGCCCGAAGTGACAGTGGTCGATCCGTTGGCCATGGACAATCCCCCAGGAAGTCGCAACAAAAGCCGGTGGCAGGATTTGCTGGAGCTCCTCTCACGAGGCATCTCTGTCCTCACGGCCGTCAACATTCAGTACATCGAGGAGTTGAAAGGGCAGACAGCCTTGACTCCAGGCAAAGTTGCCACCACGACGGTTCCGCGAAGGTTCATTGAGCGGGCCGATGAGATTGAGGTGGTTGACATGCCCCCGGAATGGCTCTCCCAGAGAAGGCAAAAACGTCCCGACGAAGTGTGGGATGACCAGGGTAAACGCCGGCTCACCGGACTTAGAGAAATGGCGCTCCTGCTCGCTGCCGAAGTCGTCGATCAGCAACTGGACCGTTATCTCGACGGGCATGGTCTGGAGGTCGCAACTCGGACTCACGAGCGGATCCTGGTTTGCCTTACTCCACGCTCGGCGGCGGCAAGGATGATAGAAGTCGGAGTACGGAATCGAGACCGGTACAGGGGCGAGCTGCACGTGATCTATGTCCGCCAACCGGGTCTCACACCCGCTCAGAACACGGCGCTCGAATCGAATCTGGCACTGGCCAGAGCGGCGGACGCCTCTGTGCACATTTTGGACGAGGCTGACCCGGTGGAGGCGATTGGGAACTTCGCCCGAACACACAGAATCACCCAGGTATTCATCGGTCACACGTTGCAGCGGGGCTGGTGGAGCACCTTTCGAGGCACCCCGGTCGATCGCCTGATTCGCCTGGGCGAGGAATTCGATATACACATTTTCCCTCTCTAGGACATGCCCGAAGATACGACTCAAAAAGCCTCACTCCGAGTTTATCTGGGATACGCTGCTGGCGTCGGTAAGACGTTCAAAATGCTGGAGGAGGCCCAACAAGCGCGCCAACAGGGGACAGACATAGTCATAGGGTACTTTGAGCCGCACGGACGACAAGACACGATCGAAAAATCGCGCGGTATCGAGGTCGTGCCCAGGAAGGCGGTCCGTTACCGGGGCCGGGTGTTCGAGGAGATGGATACGAAAGCTCTCATGGAGCGCCACCCGCAGGTTTCCCTGGTGGATGAGCTCGCCCACACGAATGTGCCCGGATCGGAACGAAGCAAGCGCTGGGAGGAAGTGGCGCTGCTGCTCCAGAACGGAATCTCGGTCTGGACTACAGTAAACCTCCAGCACCTGGAAAGTCTCAATGATGAAATATTACGAACGACAGGAGTGCGCGTGCGGGAGACGGTCCCCGACTGGCTGATCCGGGAAGCTCGCGAGCTGATCCTGGTCGACTTGCCACCCGACGCTCTCTTGAACCGGCTCAGGCGAGGGGCTGTGTACCAGCCGGAAGCGGTCGACCGGGCGCTGGAGGGATTCTTCCGGGAGACCAATCTCGTGGCACTTCGCGAGTTGGCCTTGCGTCAAGCCGCTCATGAGGTGGAAGTCCGGGAGAGTCCAAAATCTGATCGGAAAACGCACGAGGAGTTGGAAGGGCTTGCCGTCGACCAGGACAGGGCTTCTGAATCGTCGGAGCGAATACTGATCTACGTATCGAGTCATCCTTCCACTGCAAAGCTCATTCGAAGAGCCAAGCGTCTCTCCGATTATCTTCATTCGGATTGCATCGCGGTGTGTCTGGAGTCGCGGAGCATAGGTCACCTGCCCCCAGCGCTGAGAGCCTCACTTGAACGTCACCTCGGATTTGCCCGCAGCCTGCGGATAGACACGCTGGTCCTCGAGGGAGTGCGCGATCGGGCAACCGCTCTTGTCGAGTTCGCCCGCATGAATCAGGTGAGCCAGATTTACATATCGCGATCAGAGATACGCACCTGGCAAGCCCTCTTCAGGCGCAGCCTGATCCACCGCCTGGTGAGACTTGCCCGGGACCTGCGGATTACGGTCGTACATGATCAGGAGACGCGTTCTCGTGGAC
>CAYQYP010000250.1:0-5846 GCA_964421755.1 uncultured Acidobacteriota bacterium | reverse complement strand
GGCTCGTTCCTCTGGTGACCCAGGGCTGCGCGAAAAGCGCTCCGCCCTGGGCTAGTATGTCTCGGCCTTTCAGGCCGAAAGCCTGTTTATACATTTCTTCGGCCTGAAGCCGAAAGCTGCCAAAGCCGGGCGGAAAATGTACAAACTCCAGACGCCGGGCAGGAGGCCCGGCGAGCAGACGGGACGTCCGCGATCCCAGTGCGGACAAGATGTCCGCGCTCCAAAAGAAGACACCCCTCAAGGTTGCTCTTTGACGGTCGAGTCGGCCGGCATACCCATGCGGTCGTAAAGGTTGCGGCGCCCCTTCTTGTCGCCTTGCGCGATATCCCAGGCGATCCGGGCCACCTCTTTCGCATGCTCGCGGGGGACCACGACGACTCCGTCCCCGTCCGCCACAACCATGTCTCCCGGGCGAACCAGGACTCCCCCAACCGTCACAGGCAGGTTAATCGACCCGGCTTCAATCCGGCCCGGTCTCGTGCCGCCTCCCTGGTACTTCGAGTAGACCGGGACCTTTTCGAGGATCAGTTCATCGGTATCCCGGCAACTCCCGTTGGTGATGACCCCGGCAGCCCCTTTGGACTTCCAGTTCAAGGCATTGTTGGATCCGATAAACCCCGTCTCTTCGATCCCCTGTGCGTCGATGACCACGACGGTGCCCGGCCGCAGAACCCTCGAAAACAACTCCGGTGCGTACGTCTGGTACCAGAAGCTGTGCCACTTTCTGAACTCTTCGTAAGGCATCTTTGCAGGCTGAGGTTTGTTGGTGGGCAGGTACTGATAGGTGACGGCGACGCCGCAGATTCTGTGTGAGAGCTTGTCGGTTGTGTCGCGCCACAGCGGTCGAATGGTCTTATCCATGATTCCGATATCTTGGAGGCCAATCGCCTGCATCGCGTCCAGGACATCCGTCACACGCAGACCTTCGTACTCTTTGACCAGCGGCATCGGGTCTTCCCCTTGGACTGCTTCGCGCGGGTACACGGTGGTCCCTTGTCGCAACTGGTCATCCGTCAATTGAGGGGGACGGTCCTGGGACGCCTGGGCGGGAAAAAGGAGCAGCCCTGCGAGGGCAAGCGGGATCAGGTAATGTGATGTTTTCATCGAAGTTCTTCTCCTTCTTGCTTGGTGGAGCACTGGTTCCAAAGTAACGACGTTGATGTTGGGGGCAGCCGCGCTTCTGCAGTGCCACAGCTCTTGCGCCCGCTTCCTCAGTTCTCCGGTGCGATGCAGGGTAAGGTAGGCCGGCTCGAAGGCGGGATTCATCCGTGTTCTTCCTCCTTTTGACCCGTTGCAGTCCGTGGTCAGGGAAAGGCACGTTGAACCGATTCCCGCCGTCATCAGAGACAGTAGCCTATTGATGAACTGCTTCCTGGTCTGCATCGGTCCTTGCCCTCGCTCCCTGGGGACTTGCCGTTGGGGGCATTTTAGTCGGTTCTTGTTGTTTTCGGGGAAACGAAAAGCTTCATAGCCTGGCGTCGCGCTGGCGGGGAGGTATCGAAAAGGCCGATTACTCCAACGGACTCAATATCGCGATGCCCCGGCAGCCCGGAAGCAGTGGTTCCATCAGTCGAGAGCCCGACCCCAAAAGTTCAGGCAAAGTTCCGGATTTCCTCAGGTCCCTCGCTCGTCAAAACATGCTGATAGTCAACTCGCAGCTCAAACGGCGGACTGGAGGATCTATAGGTATGTGGAAAAGGAACAGCAGAGAACTTGTCAGTATAGTCGCTCTCATCTTCTTCCTGATGCTGGGGCCGGTCGTCGCTCAGGACCTCACATCCCGGGTCGAGGGAACTCTCCAAGACCAGACGGGAGGGATACTGCCCGGTGTGGAGGTCAAGCTGGTCAATGTTGAGACGAATGTGGAACGGATTGCCCTCACCAATGACAACGGCCTGTATGTTTTCCCTCAGGTGGCTCAGGGCAAGTACAGAATCGTAGCCGCCATGGCTGGTTTCAAGACCGCTGTCGTCGAGGGGGTGGTCATCGAGGTAGGTATCCCGGGAACGGTCAACATGAAGCTCGAAATCGGCGAAATCAGTGACCAGGTGGTCGTGAACGGCAGCCAAAGCCAGGCGGTCATCAATACCGTCAACGCCGAAATCAACACCGTCATCAGCCGGGAGCAGATCCAGGTTCTGCCGCTGAATGGACGCTCGGTAACCGAACTGGCCCTGCTACAGGCTGGTGTGACCGGTGGCGGCTCGATCGCCCGGGAGGCGTCGGTCAACGGTACTCGCGGGACCTTTAACAACCTCCTGCTGGACGGTATCAACAACCAGGACAACTTCGTGCGGACGGATGCCTTCTTCGGGGTGATTCCACTTCGCGAAAGCTTTGTCGAGGAGTTCAACCTGACGACGTCCAACTCCGAATCGGACGCGGGGCTGGGAGTCTCTCAGACCATGATGGTCACCCGCGGGGGGACGAACCGTTATCACGGTGAGGCTTTCTACTACCACCGCAACGACGCCCTGAACGCCAATGGATTTTTCAACAACTCGGCCGGGCTGTCGAAGGAGAGAGTTCGCAATCACCAGTACGGCGGCAATGTGGGCGGTCCGATTTTGAAAGACAAGCTCTTCTTCTTCGTGAACTACGAGGAGGAACGCGATCCTGGGACGGTCTCGGTGGCCCGCCAGGTGCTGGTGCCGGGAGCGCGACAAGGGGAATACAGCTATCTGCGGCAGGACAATGGCCAGCGCAATACCGTCAACCTGCTCACTCTGACCGGTGTGACGATCGACCCGGCAATCAAGAAGCTGATCGACCTCGCGCCTTCCCCGAATGACGCGACGGTCGGAGATGGGTACAACATCTCGGGTTTCCGGTTCAACAGCCCAGCCAGGCAAGACCAGGATTGGTTGGTCCTGAGGGTGGATTTCGAGCCGAATCCCCGCCATTCAATCAGCGGTACCTTCCACCAGTTCCGGTACGATTTCCCTAATGATCCGAATAACGACATCGATGCTCGCTTCCCGGGGCTCACCGGCGCCGGTCAGAAGTCGACACGGCGGCTGGGTGCCTACAGCTGGCGGTACACTCCGACCGCGACCCTGACCAACGAGTCGCGGTTCGGGTTTCAGTATGCTCCGGTGAAGTTTTTCACTGAAGAGACTTTCAAGGACGGCTACAAGATACGGTTTTCGGATCCCAACCTGGGCGAGATAGACCTCATCGAAAACCCGGTTCAGACCTTTGATCCTCAGGGCCGCACCGCGCCGGTCTACGAATTTGCGGACAACGCCAGCCTCCTGAAGGGGGATCACACTTTCCGATTTGGCGGCGGCGCTCGATGGGTGCGAGTCGATCTGTTCAATACGATCGGGGTCGTTCCGGAGTATTACCTCGGCTTTGGCGCGGGAAATCCAGATCCGCTTGAAGCCAGCCTATTCCCCGGCGGTGTCTCCGCCAACGATCTGGGAACGGCCTCGGAGCTGCTGAGTATCCTGGGCGGATACGTCGATTCGGCCCGGCAGACCTTCAATGTAACAAGTCCAACCTCCGGTTTCGTGAAAGGGGCCGACGAAGCTCGACTGCTCAAACAGAATATCGTGAACTTTTTTGCCGCCGACACCTGGCGTATCCGCCCCAGCGTTACGCTTAACTTCGGGTTGCGATGGGAATTCCACGGCGTTCCCGGTGAGGCAAACGGGCTGGCGCTTCTTCCGACAGGCCCCGCCGGCGCCGTGCTGGACCCGAATGCGACCGTTGACTTTGCAGGCGCCGGCACTGGTCGTACTTTCTTCCAGAACGATTGGAATAACCTGGCTCCGCAGGTGGGAATTGCCTGGAAGCCTTTCGGAGATCCCAAGACCGTTCTGCGAGCCGGCTTCGGCCTCAATTACGTGATCGACAACAATATGACGACGGTCCGCAACGCCCTGGCGGGAAACGATGGACTGAGCCAGGGCGTCTACCTGACCGGTCTGACGGGGACAGTGAGCGGCGGCGGTATAACGCCGGTGCCGGTCCCGACTTTCGAGATCCCGAGGACTGCCCGTGACGGGATCCTGATGGACCCCACCGCGGCCCTGTTCACTATCGACCCGGACCTCCGCGTCCCTTATGTGCAGCAGTGGAACATCGGCATTCAGAGGGAGATCCTGCCCGACCTGGGCCTGGAGGTCCGCTATGTAGGCAACCACGGCGTCAAACTGAGCCGCGCCGTTGACCTCAACCAGCCGCGCTTTCCGCAGGAGTTCATTGATGATTTCAGGCGGGCGCAACGCAATCTGGCGGCCAACGGCGACCCACGAGTGGGCGAAACCCTGACGGTCTTCGCGAAGCTGGGCCTGGGTGGTTACCTGCAAGCCGCGAGCGTGCGGACTATGATTAGGAATGGCGAGATCGGACAGTATGTCGGCGGTTTCCTCGCGCCGAATCGGGCCGTCTTCTTTGCCGGCGAAGGCGGGGAAGAGCTGGGAGCCACGTTGCCTATCGGCTACTTCCTGCCTAACCCCAACGCGTTTGTTGCCGACGTTGTCGAAAACAACGCGTTCTCGAAATACAATGCGCTTCAGGTAGAGTTACGTCGGCGGTTCAGGAATGGTTTTACAGGCCAGCTCAATTACACCTTCGGCAAGGCGCTCACCAATTTTGCCGGCTCGCAAACCAATTTCCGCGGTTACTTCGACAACCAGCAACAGCAGCTGGAAATCCTCCGTCCGGATTACGACATAACCCACACCTGCAACGCCAATTTTGTCTGGCAAATTCCGGTCGGGCACAATCGCAACATCGGGGTGCACCGCTACCTGGATCCCGTCATCGGAGGCTGGGACCTGAGCGGGATCGTGCGGGCTCGCTCCGGTGAAACAATCAATATCGTTTCCGAACGAGGGACTATCAACCGGGGCGGTTCGCGTGCCACCACCAACACGGTTCACCTCGACGGGTTGACCATCCCGGAATTGCAGAAGAAGACCGGACTGTTTCAGGGGCCCGGAGGCCGAATCCTCCTGTTTGACCCTTCGCTCATCGGGCCGGACGGACGCGCGAGTACCGAGTACTTCCACAATCCGGGCCTGCTCGAGGCGGGGACGCTCGGTCTGTCTCCGGTCAGCGGTCCGTGGTACTCGACCGTCGATCTCGGAGTGCGGAAAAGTTTCCGGCTGCCTCTGTCCGAAAGCTCGCTGGTCCAACTGCGCTTCGATGTTTTCAACGTATTCAACCGGGTTAACTTCAACGTAGCCACTCAGCCCGTCGGAGCACGCGGCAACGACCAGCTCGGAGTGGTGAACCGCCAAAACATCAACAGCACCGATTTTGGCCTGATTGACAGCACGTTCGCGGCGAGGGAAATGCAGGTCGGGCTGAAGATCAACTTCTAGGGGGTGACATTCGTGCACGCAGCGCTTTTCAGCGGAGTAAGCGGGTTCTTATTGTTTGGGCGAATCGTGAACCGCTGATGGAAGACCGCTTACTCCGCTGGACAGCGCTGCGTGCGCGTTGAAAATGTTCCCTCTTCTATTAATAGGCGGATCGACCGGTGAGTTCCCGGCGGAGGGCGAGATCGAATGGAGCCGCGCACGAAAGCGAGGGTGTTGCATAAGGCCAGTTAGCGCATTTGGCTGAGAGGATATTGACGGTTTCCAACGCCAAAGGCGTTGCGTAGCAAAGCCCAGGGTTGGCTGCGTTTTTTGCAGCCTACCCTGGGATACAGAGCCTGTAAGTCGTCAACCCTGAAGGGGTTGCGTATCGTATGCGCAGTACGCAACCCCTTCAGGGTTGAGCCCCATGCAAGCCTCCGACCCGGGGTAGCCCGCCAAAGCGCGGGCAACCCCGGGCTTTGCTGCGTGACCCCGTTGGGGTCATTCGGCAATCCCCTCCGGGGATATGACAAA
>CAYQYP010000249.1:0-6209 GCA_964421755.1 uncultured Acidobacteriota bacterium | reverse complement strand
TGCTGAATTTTCAGGACATCGCTCGAAATCTGCTGAATCCTCTCCGATACCGCCCAGCCGTGCTGGGGTTCGAGGGCAAGAGTCTTGAGAATCAGCAGGTCCAGCGTTCCCTGTGGAAGATCTATCCGTTCTGCCGTCATGTCATCTCCCCTTTCACTTCTACAGGGAATCTTAGCACCTTCTCTTGTAGAAGCGCAAGGGGAAGCCTAATCGATGCGGTCGATGGGAATCGCCGGCGGCAGCGTAAAACGGACACTGCGGTATTGTGCTGTGAATTTGGGGGACGTTGCCGAACCCCCTTCCCCGAGGATGAGTAGGGGACACTGTTCTTTTGTGGCCCCTGTTCTTTTCTGGCCCCGACGAACTGGAAGCCAACCGGCGACGCCTCAGTGATTGTCGGTTAGCCGGATGGTCCTGCGCTCCCGTGCAGACTGGATGGCGGCATCCAGGATCCTGACCACCACCATGTTGTTGGTGAGCGAGGACAGGTCGCGCTCTTTCACCTCGACCGTTCCTCTGACGACCGCGGCGAAATAAGCAAAGGGCTCGTTGTAGGGCGCTTCCAGCCCTGCGATGGTGACCGGATCCTCGGTGCTGCGCTCGTTCCTCCTCAGTCGCAGCCGGGTGCCGTCCGGGGCCGACAGGTAGCCGTGTCGGCCGTAGACATCCATGTCCTTCCGGCCTATCGGCCAGTTCCAGGACGCCTGGATGATCCCCTGCGCTCGCGGATAGGTGACGATGATAGTGGCTTCATCATCGACCTTTGGGTAGATATCCGGCTTGATCCGTTGAGTGACGGCGGTGACCGACAAGGGGGTTGCGCCGGACATCAGCGAGGTGATGAGATTTGCACCATAGCAGCCAAAATCGACCGAAATTCGGGTGCAGTCAAGTCACCTCTTTCCCCCTTTGCGTCGCGGCCGCGGCACCGGATCACGCAAAGGGGGAAAGAGGTGAGGGGAAAGAGGTGACCCTGCACAGGCCCCGTATTTCTGCGCCGAGAGAATCGCGGCGGCCAGGCAGGCGGCCAGTGCAGAGGCGATGGTGGTCCTCGTGACTGTCCTTGAGGTCAGATCGATCGAATCCCATTATCGGTTGGGGCGTAGCGTGATGTCCAAGAGGCGAGTAGCGGTAGGGCAGTCCGCCGGGCCCGCCTCGAGAGGGATGTCTCGGGCCGATAGCCGCCACCCGCACTCTGAGCGAAACAGGTGAATCACTGGGGACGCTGACTGAGAATGGTACCCAGGCAAAGGATTTGTTAAACCTGTGCGGTTCCCGGTTATTCTAATCACTATGAACAGGCAGTTTCCTTTCTTGGTCGTTGCAGCATTCGCTTTGGCGGCCCAGGTTTTGGTTGCGGAGACCGTGCACCGCTCGCAGATCCGAATCCGAGATCCGTTTGTGCTGCCTGATGCCGCGACTGGCGCCTACCTCATCTACAGCTCGACCGATTGGGGCAGCGAAGAGGCGCGGAAGCGCAAGGCGGTGATCGTCTATCGCAGCAAGGATCTCGAAAACTGGGAAACTCCGATCCCTGTGTTTGAGGTCCCGGAAGGACATTGGGCTCGAGAATCCATCTGGGCGCCAGAGGTGCATCGGTTCGCCGGGAAGTATTACCTGTTCGTGACACTCACATCGAAAGATTTGCTGCCCACACCGGCCGGGCGTCCGCAGAACCGCAAACGCGGCACTGAAATCCTCGTGGCTGATCGTCCTGAGGGACCATTTCGTTCCTTGGCCAACCGATCGCAGACTCCAGGGGGCTGGATGTCACTCGATGGCACCCTGTGGGTCGAGGATGGCATTCCTCACATGGTCTTCTGCCACGAGTGGATTCAGATCACCGACGGCAGCATGGACCTCGTCCGCTTGAAGGACGATTTATCCGCGCCGCTAGGTGAGCCCAAGACACTGTTTTACGCGACGGATGCGCACTGGACGCGCTGCCGCGGCGATCTGGGCGAACTGTTTGAGGGCAAACGTTATCATGCGTCCATTACGGACGGCCCCTGGCTGCATCGGACAAACAGCGGCAAGCTGATTCTGCTTTGGTCGAGCTACGGCCCGACCAAATACGCCACCGGTATCGCGGTTTCCACAAGCGGCAAAGTGGGAGGCCCCTGGGAACAGCAGCCGGAGACGCTCTGGCTCGAGGACGGCGGGCATCCGATGCTGTTCAATACCTTCGACGGTCGCCTTGTCATGACGCTCCACCAGCCAAACCGCCGCGTTGAACGCGCGCGATTCTTCGAGATGGAAGACACGGGCGACACGATCCGCATCAGGCGTGAGATAGCAGACTTTAGCGCGCCGGTTCGGTGAGCAATCCGCCCGGAACCGGGACGCTGGCTAAGAAGATCGAGGAATAGGGAGACACCCTGCACAGGGCCCCGTATCTAGGTGATTAGGTGTCTGTCCCCCGAATTTCTCGGTGTCAGAGGACCGCAGCTCCAGTCGAACTGTGGCGGCTAGGTCCCCAGGGTTATGGATGGAAAAACTTGTCACACTTCCCGCACCGGCTGCGACTTGGGAGAAATACTGGATTTGGCTGCCAAACTGATCTGAAAGGGCCTGGGTAACACTCAAGGCAACAACAAGGATCAGGAACGAGACGGGCATTCGCCAACGATCGCACATGGGCCCTCCTTTTGGACCGACAACCGCGCCCCGAGGCCGGCGTCAGCCGATATCCTAATTCCGCTCGTCATAATAACGTCCCCCGCGTCCAAAGACACGGTTTTCTTCGGACTGAACTGACCACCGCCCCCGCCCCAACGCAGCCGCAAAAAGACGCGGCCAACCCCTGGGGAAAAAGGGGACAGTCACCTCTTTTCCGCCACACCCTCTTTGAATCGCTGCCGCGCACGTCTATCGTGCTAGATAACTACGTCCAGTATGCGGCTTGGGTGGTGTCCGACCGGGTGCTCGTCGTCCCCGCTGCGTGAGGTCGATGAAGGCGCCTCCCTTGCGGTTCCTCGCTGACATGAATACCTCGCCTACTACGGTGGATGAACAGCGGCGAGGGGTTTTCGACCCCAAAGGGGTCGCGTAGCAAAGGGTTGGCTGCGCTTTTTGCGGCCAACCCTGGGTAGGGAACAAGCAGCGGGATCCAACCCCTGAAAGGGTTGCGTATCGAGCTCAGTCTCATGGCTCGCAAATATCGTCAGTCCCAGACGTAGCGTTCGTCCCATTCAAGCCGGTGTTTGCGCAGCAATGCTCGAAATTCGTCTTGAAAGGTGACCTTCTTGTGCCTTTCTTCCTGCTCGAGAATTTACTTCCGAACTGCCTCGACATTAGATGGGCTCACGGAAAAGATGCCGTATCCTGCCTGCCATGCAAAACGGCACTTGCCCGGGCCTGCCTCGTTAATCCACTTCGTGCAGGGACGCTTCATTTCTTTGATCCAATCCGCCTGCGTGACGGTGCGGCCAAAACGGGCCAAGGCGTGAACATGGTCTTCACTTCCTCCGATCTCCACCGGGGGACAGCCAAGCCGGTTGGTGATTCCGGCCAAGACGGAGTGGACTTCGGCTCTAAAGGCGGGGTCTTTGAGGTACGGCCCGCGTTCCTTGGTTGAAAACACAGCATGAAGATAGACAGCTGAAAGGGATTGAGGCATGGACGCAAAATGCCACAGAACCGGGCCGGTGAAAAGAGAGTTTTCGGGCCGAGCCCGATACGCAACCCTTTCAGGGTTGGAATCCGTACACGCACGCCAACCCAGGGTAAGCCGCAAAAGACGCGGCTAACCCTGGGCTTTGCTACGCGACCCCGTTGGGGTCGAAAACCGGAGGACGGGCCGAGCCCTCGGCCTTCGCAAGGAAAGGGAGGCGCTCATGCTCCGTCTCACGTGTGGGGCACAGTGAGCGTCACCGGGGCGGGAGACCTTTCTGAATCCCAACCCCGGGTTCCCTCAGAACCACACGAACTTTACACGAAGTCCATGTGCCCCTCATCCCTGAGGGATTCGGTCACTCTGGGCTACAGCAAGGTCCCTTCGGGACTAAGACCGGGGAGAAGCCATGAAGGATTGGACTTCAACACCTGCTTAAAGAAGGGGGTTCACGCGCCCTCCCTGACCCGTTTCCCGCCTTCACTACCAAGAGATTCGAACCGCTCGCGGCTCGGTCGGCCGGAACCCGACTTTGCCGCGGCTCACGGAAGCGTTCACGTTCCCCTTTGCCGCCCACTGATCGCCTGCCCACGCTCCTCTTGCAGCCCCCGTAGCAGACCGCTGAGGCTGAAGGAGGCAAGGATCTCAGCCACCTTCAGCCTTGGGCGCGCCATCCTTGCCTTTTAGGACGGAGTACAGCTATCGTCGAACAGGTCATCGAATGGGTCAACGGTCGCGCTGGGCGGCTCGAGGAACCGCTGGAGTCGGTCGCGCAGCTCGACAGATTTGAGCGCCAGATCGGGTCGCACGGTTCGAACGGCGTCGAGCGTATCGCGAAGTTCAACTAAGACGAACCGGATGACCGCGTCAGCCTTTTCGGGTTCAGCTAAACGGACGGCATTGCTCAGGCCTCGGAACGCGTGAGTGAGGCGTCCGATCAAATCTCCGTGCCCAAGAGTTCCCGAAGCGGACGGCGCCGATTGCGTGGGAGCGACGTCCGGAACTGGTTCTCTTAAATCCAGGATAAGCTCGCTCAATGCCGAGCCGATGACGAACAATCGCATCGCCAGAGGATCTCCTTCAGCGTGAGCTGTCGAGAAGCTCATTTTCCAGAGGATGTCGGGGTCGGTGTATCCATGACCTGGGAACTTCACGCCCAGCCGCTCGTCTTCGGCCTGCTTCGCGTTGAATCGACGATTGAAGTCATCCCAGCGCCGCCTTTCCTGTTCCCATTCCTCGTACGTTTCATGCGACGTCGAGAAGGCGAAGTCGTCATCCAAGTGGGAACCGTCCAGATGCCAGAACATCGGGCCGGGCAAGTCGGCCTCCGCCTCGCAGAGCGGGCAGTCGTCATCGAGGGGCGCGTGTGAGCCGTCCTCCCCTTCCGGTATCTGCGCCCGTTCGTTGTGGATGACGCTACGAGCGGTGCGGCCGCCCAAGTCCGAGTAGGGAGCATCGAGCCATTCTTCGCGACGCCTCGCCAGTCGGGAGACTTCGTTGCTCAGGAAGTCCTCTCGGGTTACGTCGGCCGCTTTCGACCCCTCGACTCGCTTCGCCACTTCGCGCCGGCAGTCCCATATCAACTCGCGCACCAGGTCATGGTAAACAACCATTTCGTGGGTGCCGAACCCAGCGAGGCGATATGCGGCGGAGCCCGGATCGAGGCTGGGCGGACACTCGCCAATGAACGACCATTGGTGCTCCCGGTACTGGAGATTGATGTCGACGAAATGCCGCTTGGAGATCATGACCTGTCGCGGCGTCTGGCCTCGCAGTTCCTCTCGCGGCGTCATCAACCACGCGGCGTGAATCTCCCGGATCAGATCGTAATCCCTTTGATAGGCTGGATCCGCGTAATCGAGCCTGTCACTGGCGTCTCCGCGCTCGGGAGCCTCGAGCGAAGACGCTGGGGGCGCCTGCTTTTCATCTGCGGCCGAACCGCCGGATTCCATTCCGCGTTCTGAGCCGAAAGTCGCAAAACACCGCTCAGCTACAAACCGAAGCAACGGTTCGCCATACAGTACTGCCCGCGCGTCCAAGGTCGGGTTGGCGAGTCGTTGTCGGCGTCGCTCATCGGCAAGCGCCGGCCAGTCGGTCGCATCGTCTGTAAGCAGCCAGTCGTCTGACAAGTGGTATCGTTACGACGGCAAACTTGACGCAAGCCGCGAAGCGGCTGAGCGACCGGTCACGTTGCGACGCCGCAACCACCTCGGAGTACTCAACCTGAGTGCGCCCTCGCAACGCGACCGGTCGCTCAGCCGCTTCGCGGCTCGGCCGCTCCCGGCTCTGTGGGCGCTTTGGGGAATCGCAGGTATTAACCAACTTCGTTCGTTGCGAATGAATGGCCACCCGGTCTTGGAAAGCAGGTTTTCGAACAGTGGGGTCGGACCTGAGATCAGTCGGATTTTAATGGCGAAGTAGTAGATCCGGAACGCCGGACAAGCGAAGATGATGTCGCAAATCGATGGAGGAAGCATGTTAAAACTGATGTTCGCAGTCATGTTATGTACGTCGTCGGCGATAGCGGCGGACGTTACCGGAACGTGGCAAATGACGATCGAGACCAGCATGGGGTCGGGTTCGCCAACACTGGACC
>CAYQYP010000248.1:0-3481 GCA_964421755.1 uncultured Acidobacteriota bacterium | reverse complement strand
TGAAGGGGTTGCGCAACCCAACCCGATGCGCAACCCCTTCAGGGTTGATGACTTAGAGGCCTTATGCCCCAGGGTAGCCCGCACAAAACGCGGGCAACCCTGGGCTATCTTGCGTAACCCCTTCGGGGTAAAGAAGGTCGTCGCACGATCTCGTCTGAAGGAGCGTCTTTTTCGACACTCTCTTTCGTGCGCGGCTCCATTCGATCTCGCCCTCGGCACGATATCCGCCCTTAACAAGTCCGTCAGTTGTCAGCCGTCAGTTGATTGCTCCCTCCTTTGCGTCATAACCAACTAAATTGGTAGAATTAGTTAAGATTAGGAGAATCACCATGAACATCGTTGATTCTGTTGTGTCGGCCAACGAAAACTACTCCCGCGACTTCCGGCTCGGGAGCCTCGCCATGCCTCCTTCGCGCCGTCTTGCGATACTCGCGTGCATGGATGCCCGCATGACGATCGAGCCGATGCTCGGGCTGAAGACCGGAGAAGCGCACATCATTCGCAACGCCGGAGGCCTGGCGACCGAGGATGCGATCCGTTCCTTGATTATTTCCCACCATTTGCTCGGAACCACTGAGTTCATGATCATCAATCACACCGACTGCGGCATGTTGACCTTCAAGGATGACGGTTTACGTGAGCGCCTCAAGAAGAAATTCGGTCAGACCGCACCGACCCCTCGTCACTTCCTGGCTTTCCAGGATCTGGACGAGAACGTGCGCCAGCAGGTTGAGAAGGTGAAGAGTCATCCGTGGATTCCCAAGGACATCCCGGTGAGGGGTTTCGTCTACGACGTAAAGACAGGACGGCTTCGCGAAGTTGTCCCGGCAACCGTCGGTGCCTGACGACAAGCGGGGGAGAGGGACTACTTCAGAGGCAGCAGGAAGGCGAGAATAGCCGACGCGGTAAAACTGGTGATGCCCAGCACGGCGAGGAGCGGGCTCAGCGTCTTGAGGGCTTCGACCTCCGTCAGCCCGCTCATCTGCTTGTAGACCCAGAACGCGCTGTCGTTCATCCACTCGCCGACCAGCGAGCCACCCCCGATCGCCGTGGCCAGGTACACCGGGTGAAAAGAGGGCGGGGAGGCGAAAACCAGGGGCGCGACGATGGAAGAGGTGGTGATCATCGCCACAGTGCTGGACCCTTGTGCGGCCTTCAAGAGCGCGCTCAGCAGGAAGCCGAGCAGAAGCAGCGGCAGGTGATAGCTTTGGGCCAGGCCCGCCAGCTGGCTGCCGACCCCTGCTTCCACGAGCATCCCTCCAAATGCCCCGCCCCCGGCGGTGATCAGGATGATGAGTCCGGCGCCCGCAAACGCCCGGTTGACGGGTTCCGTGAGCTGCGCGAGCGTGTAGCCCTTGTGCCTGGCTAGAACGTATAAGGATATCCCGGCCGAGATCAGCAGGGCCAAATTCGGGTCGCCGAAGAAGGCGAGCGCGGACCGCAGTCCGGGACTTGCCCCGAGAGCGCCGGCAAACGTGTTCGCCGTGATCAGGGCCACGGGCAGGAAGATCGGTGTTGCCGACCAGACGAAACCAGGAAGGCGACGTTCTTCCTCATGCGCGATATCGCCGAGCTCCGCAAGCGTTATTCCGGGAGTCTCCCGCAGCGGCACGGGCAGGGTCCGGTCGCGGTAGACCGCGAACAACCAGCCCGCCGTCACCATGGGGACCGCGACCAGCAGCCCAACCAGGATCATCACGCCCAGATCGATCTCCAGGGCCGCCGCCATCGCCAGCGGGCCCGGGGTCGGTGGAACCAGGCAATGGGTCGTTATTCCTCCAGCCACGATTGACATGATGAAGAGCAGGTAGTTCTTGCCCGTTCGGATTCGCATAGCCCGGGCAAGCGGCACCAGAAGATAAAAGACGGTGTCGAAAAAAACCGGGATTCCCAGGACGTACCCGCTCGTCAGCAGCGAGAGCGAAGACCGCCTTTCGCCGAACAGCCGGATGAAAACCCTGGTGATTTTGTCGGCCGCGCCGCTTTCAAGCAGGCATTCGCCGATGATGGCGGCCAGGGCCACGATGATGCCGATTTTGGCGCAAACAGCGCCGAAGCTGTTGGCGAGCTTCGGCATGACCTCCCCAAGCGGGATCCTGGGGGAGAGCAGGCCGACGGTGGTCGCGGCGGTCAAAAGGGCGAGAAAGGCGTTGACCCGGAGCTTCAGGATCATCACCAGGATGACTGCGACGGCAACTGCCAAAATCAGGAGAGGGTGCATCAAAAAACGACGATCGCCCTTTCATCGCGGAAGTAAATCTATTCTACACACTCAATTGACTGTTCACGAACCGCTGGTTTACGGTATTCACCCAGAAATGGAGCGCCGGGTGAGACTAGCGGTTTATCTACTACTATTCGGGATTGTTTCCTTCGTCGCGTTAGCCGCGACACTTAACCCGCTGCTCCCGATCGACGACGCTTACATCACCTTCCGTTATGTACAGAACTGGGTGGAAGGGGAGGGACTGGTTTTCAATCCAGGCGAGCGAGTGGAAGCTTACTCAAACGTCCTCTGGACGGTGCTGGTAGCGGCGTTTACCTGGCTGGGGCTGACACCGCCGGTCGCCGCCCGGTTGCTAAGCTGGCTTGCTCTGATCGCGTGCTCATTCGTGATTTACCTGCTTCTGCGGGGGCGCATCCCGGAGGCTCCGGTTGCGGTGCATCTGGCGGCCGGTGTGACTTTTCTGCTGCTTCCGGCCACGGTATTCCATGCACTCAGCGGCATGGAGACCATTCTGACCGCTTTCCTCCTGGTTTTGTTCGCATGGCTGATCGATCTGGAATCTGAAACGCGCGCCGGCTCCGTTCTGGTGGGGTTAACGCTTGCAGCGATTTCCATCGCCCGGCCCGAGGGCCTCCTGTTTTCCGTGCTGGTACTCCTGGCTCTCGGTTCGCTGCGTCTCCTCTCGGATGACCCGCCCAGGCTTCGAGTCGG
Source organism: uncultured Acidobacteriota bacterium (assembly GCA_964421755.1). Lineage (GTDB taxonomy): Bacteria > Acidobacteriota > UBA6911 > RPQK01 > RPQK01 > CAVUUN01. The sequence goes on along the minus strand of CAYQYP010000248.1, from coordinate 543 downwards.
CCTCGCGGTCGTTTGCTGCCTGGTGCCGCTGGCTCTCTTCTTTGCGGGCCGCTGGCTCTATTACGGCGACCTCCTGCCGAACAGCGTCATCGCCAAAAGCGCCGGCTTACACCGGTACGTGCTCACCGGAGGCGTCTTCTACCTCAGGAAATTCGTCGTTTCTTTATCTCCGGTGCTGATACTCGCGGCCGTGTCCTTCATCCAGGCCCGGCGGGATGAGATTCTTGCAGTACGCGTGCCTGCTTTATGCACTTATCTGGCCGTCACTCTTCTGGGCGGTTCTGCCGACGGGTACCCGCACACACGGTATCTTTTTCCACTCGTGCCTTTGTTACTGGTCTGGGCATTCGAAAGCGGGTGGTTCATATGCAGGGTTGGTTGGGAGAAACGAGGCCCGGTTCTAGGCTCTCTCTTCGCCTTTTTCCTCGTCGCCGTCCTCCTCGTGGTCCACGGATTCCTTTCCTTCACCGAGTACCAGATCGCCGGCATACCTTCTGATCCTCGCGGTTTCATGGCCCGCCCCTGGGCCACGACCCGTGCGTT
>CAYQYP010000247.1:0-8316 GCA_964421755.1 uncultured Acidobacteriota bacterium | reverse complement strand
GTCCCCAAACATCCCAGACACCGCGTAGTGATCATCGGTGGCGGCTTCGGCGGTTTGTATGCCGCTCACTCGCTTCGCCGTGCGCCTGTCAACGTGACCCTGATTGATAAGCGGAACTTCCACCTGTTTCAGCCGCTTCTTTACCAGGTGGCGACCGGAGCCCTGTCCCCCGCTAACATTGCGGCGCCTTTACGCGCGATATTGAGGAGGAATCGCAATACCGAGGTCATTCTCGGCGAGGTTGTGGACGTTCTTGCTCATGAAAAGACCGTCCAGTTGCGCGACGGCAAAACAGTCACCTACGACTCGCTGATCGTCGCTACTGGCTCGAGCCACCACTACTTCGGAAACGAGAACTGGAAGACCTTAGCCCCGGGTCTGAAAACAATCGAAGACGCTACCGAGATCCGCGCCCGCATCCTCATGGCCTTTGAAACCGCCGAGAAGGAATCGGATGCCGGTCGACGGCGTGACCTGTTGAGGTTCGTGGTCATCGGGGGTGGACCGACTGGAGTCGAGATGGCCGGAGCTCTGGCCGAGATTGCCCGCAACACGCTACGCGGTAACTTCCGCCGCATTGATCCTGCCGAAGCGGACGTCGTGGTTATCGAGGCTGCCGACCGGATCCTGGGGGCTTATCAAGTCGAGGTATCAGACAAGGCACGACGGGCCCTGGAAGAACTTGGAGTCCGAGTCCTGACGGGCGCCATGGTCAAGGATGTCCGGCCCGGTGCGGTGCAGATCGAAACACGCGGTCGCAGTGAGACGGTTGCGGCCGGCACGGTGATCTGGAGCGCAGGCGTAAAAGGGTCGGCACTGGGAAGCGTGCTCGCTCAGAGGACGGGCGCGCCGATCGACAAGGCCGGGCGAGTCCTGGTCGAGCCAGACTGCACGGTTCCCGGCCACCCGGAGATTTTCGTCATCGGGGATCTTGCTCACCTTGAAGGCTCGGACGGGAAACCCCTGCCAGGTGTCGCTCAGGTGGCCATGCAGCAAGGGAAGTACGCGGCCGGGGCAATTGTCGCCTCGCTGCAGGGCGGGCGTCTGCCGCCCTTCCGCTATCGGGACTACGGAAGCATGGCAGTCATCGGAAGGCGGCGGGCCGTCGCGGTCATCGGCCGACTGAAGCTGAGCGGGTACCTTGCGTGGCTGACTTGGTTGTTCGTCCACCTCATGTACATCGTTCAGTTTTCGAACCGTGTTCTGGTTTTCGTGCAGTGGGCGTACAGCTACCTGACCTACAACCGGTCAGCCCGGCTGATTACCAACGTCGACGCGTGTCGGGAAGGAGTCTCACCAGAGCCATCGCTGGAGCCAACCGTCGAGGCGTCGCGCCGCGAGCGCCGGACGGAGTAGGTCCGACTTGCAAGTCGGACACTACACACCGCTAGCGGAGGGGAAGCAGCGCTTGCCGGTGTACGTTGGTCCGACTTCCAAGTCGGACACTACACACCGCCAGCGGAGGGGAAGCAGCGCGTGCCGGTGTACGTTGGTCCGACTTCCAAGTCGGACACTACACACCGCCGGCAACACCGAGCCAGCTGGCCGCATGCCGAATGTCCCACTTGGAAGTGGGACCTACCGGGTTTTCAGTCGCAGCACCGTGACCGAATATGGCGGCAACTCGTGGGTGAAGCTTGTTCCAGCATCCGAGACCCGGACCGGTCGGGGGGCAACCCTGTTCGGCTCCTGCATCGAGTTCATCGCAGCCAGCCCGGCAGACAGCACTTCTCCCCTCGCCTCTTTCTGCACCTTCGTCACTCCCTCGACGATGATGTCGAGCGCCTGCGCCGTTCCTTGCACATTGACCAGCTTGAGGATGATGTCACCACTCGAGTTTTCGCGGCTGGCGGTTGCATAGATGGCATCAAACGGGCCGGGCGGAATCGCGGGCGTTCGGGATCCGGGGTTGGCAGGCCGTCCGCCGGGTGTCACCGTTGCCACGGGCAACTGCTCGCCTGTCAGCGTCGGAAGCGGATCAAGCTTGCTCGGCAAAACAACATCGCCGCGGTTGTTCGAGAACATTTTTTGCACGAAATAGGCCGGCGAGCCGAAGCTTCCCAGAGCGTCGTAGCCTATGAGATTGATCGACCACTGCATGCCTCCCGGGTTCACGTTGCAGAAAAGCGGCGCGTAGGCGTTCATTACGATCACGTCGGCGTTGCGTTCCAGGCCGGTCAGCCAGGCCGCGTCACCAAGTGCGAACGCCATGTGGCCGGTCGGCCCGCCTCGAGGGTTATTCGTGGCCCATTCGCCCAGGAAGATCTTCTCGGCTGATCGGTCATACTTGTCGTAGTAGTGCGCGTTCGAAAGCGCCGTCGGCAGGCTCACGTAGAAATGGTCGTCGAGCAGGTCGGGCCGGCGCGTGTGATCGTAATGGTCCCACGACCTGAGGGACGAGATCACCTGGATGTTCGGGTACTTCTCCTTGATGGCGTCATAAAACATGGAAAAACGGCCGGCGTAGTTCTGCTTGCCATTGTTCAGGAAGTCTTCGTTGCCAATTTCCACGTATCGGAGCTTGAACGGCGCCGGATGCCCATGTCTGGCGCGCAAGGCGCCCCACTTCGTCGACTTGTCGCCCGTGACGTACTCGATTTCGTCGAGCGCTTCCTGGACGTAAGGCTTCAGTGCGTCCCCCGTGATGGTGGTCCGCCCCTGGTCGAGGTGCAGCCCAGCATACACACCCACAACCGGCTCCATGTCGAGGTCCTCGCACCAGTTCAAAAACTCGAGCAGACCCACACCGTCAGTTGAACGGTAGTTCCAGGGACTCATGTGGCCTGGACGTTCCTCGAGAGGGCCGATCGTGGCTTTCCAGTTGAAACGATTCTCGACGTCACGGCCTTCGAGGTAATTGCCTCCTGGAAACCTGAGAAAACTCGGTTTCATAGCGGCGAGCTTTTCCATGATGTCGATTCGATTGCCGTTGTCCCGATTCTTGTACGTCGGTGGAAACAGCGACACCAGGCTGAACCAGACAGATCCCGTGCTGGAAGTCGAAAGCACGAATCGCGCCTCGGCCGTCGGCTGGTCCTGGCCGGTCTTCAGCTTGAGCGTGTACTTCTTCCAGTTGGGCGTGAGTCGACCAACCCGGCCCGAAGCGAAAACTTTGCCGTCGAGAGTTTCGATCGTGACCGCCAGCGGGCCTTTGAAGTCCCGGCTTGCCCGGGCGTAGAACGAAGCCCGGTATGCGGTATTTGGCTTGACAGGGATGCCCCAGTACCCGTCGTTGGCGACGCCAACGCGCTGCCCGGCTTTGACCGATCGAATGTCGAGCCGCAGGCTGTTCTTCAGTGCGACCGTATTGACGGGGTCGCCGGTATCGATGTCTATGTCTCCGGCTGCGCCTTCGCTCGTTACAAGCCACCAGTTGATCAGGTTCGGGTTCTTGACGACGGCCGGGTTGACAGGTGCGGCCGGTTCTGCGGCTTGGGGGGCGGGTGCGGCAGGCGCGGAGGGACTACCCGGTTGTGCGGCGGGCGAATTGGCGGACGGACGCGGGGCGCGCGGGACGATCGGCCGGTCCTGAAATATCCGGTTACGAATCAGCTCGCCGTAAAGGCCGCCGTCGTAGGAGTAGTTTATCTCCTCGGTCATCAGGCCGTAGAAGATCGGGTCAATTCTCGGTCCGGGTTGATCCGCGCGGATAGTCAGCCGGGCGGGGCCGCCCAAGGCGAAGCCCGATAGAGCAAGGAAGAGCAGCACCCAGGCAAACCGCATGGGGCGATGCACAGGTAAAGGGCACCGAGAGAGGGAGAAGGGTTCGATTGACATGCCGTGGATAGTATCACCGAGACGAAGAGGGAACGACCACCCGTCATCTTCCCATCAGGTGGTTCTGGCTGGGTCGATGTCCACCGCTTTCAACGCCGAAGGCGTTGCGCAGCAAGCCCAGGGTGGGACCGCGTAGAGTGCCAACCCTGAAGCGGTTGGGGGGCGAGCGCTCAGTCGCCTGGGCTAGCCGGCTCGAAGTATGTTACTCTCCGGCTTCGATGGCGGATGCAAAGGCCCTCATTGAGTTTCTGCGTGAGTGCCACCTGGCCGATAATCGCGAGGCCGGCATTTTCGACGTGTTTGGTTCGAAAGTCACGCATTTGCATTTCCTTCCGGGTCCCGACTTGCTGTCGGATGGGACCTTGGAGGAAGTGGTCGTCCCCAGCGACTGGGCAGAACCCGCTGCGAAAGCCGCGATGGTCTACAAGCGGGAACGAAGCCTGATTTACGCGCCTTTCCTGCTGATGGCCCGGTTACCGACTACCCCGGGCCGCGCTGTCCGCGTCTGTGCCCCGCTTGTCTGGTACCCGATTCAACTCGAGGAGACGGAGGTCGGAATCGGCTCGTCTGCCGTCGCGATTCCCGACCTCGCCTCACCGCGGCTCAACTTTCCGGTCCTCGCGGCTCTTGTCGGCGAGCAGGCAGACGCAGGCGATCGCTTGGAGGACTTCTGGGCTCGATGGCCGGACGCGCCCTTCACCCCATCCTCTCTCCACGAGATCGCGAGCGGCTTGCGAGAGTGCATCCCGACGGCCGAGGTCGATCGACTTTATCTTTCTCCTCGAATCACTGCCGAGTCGGAGGTTCGAAAGCTCGAATCGACACTCCCGAGCTTCGCGCCGGCCCGTTGCGAATGCCACTGCGCGCCTTTTCTGGCGATTGTCGAGAATTCGCCTGATGTCAGGGGTGTTTTGTTCGAGCTCGGCACCCTCGCACAGCGAGAAAACCAGTCTCTGGCTGTGCCCCTGCTTTCCCTTTTGGCCGGCTCGGCCGATTCCAAGCCGCTTTTTCGCAAGCCGAGAGCGGGCCAGGCGGTACCGGCCATCCTGAGCGAGGCTCAGACGCGTCTTCTGCAGGTGTCCACGGTGGCGCCGCTGACGCTGGTGATTGGACCTCCCGGGACGGGCAAAACCTTTACGGTTGCAGCGATGGCTCTGGAGCATGTCTCCTGTGGCGAATCGGTCTTATTCGCCGCGCGCACCGAGCATGCTCTGGAGGTGATCGCGGACAAGCTCGAGAAGATGCTCGGCGTGCCCGGGTTCATTGTTCGTGCAGGACGCAAGGATTTCCTGCGCGATTTGAAGGACTTCTTTGCCGACCTTCTGCGGGGAGCAATACCTCTTCCGGAGGTCGGAGCAAAGGAGATCCGGCGGCTTCGACGCGAGATGCGTCGGCTGACCCGGGATATCTCGAAGACCGAGAGGCTTGCTGGACGGCTGGTTGGCGCGCAGGCCGCCTTGTCTGAAACGGGGAAGCTGTCTGCTCCGCCCGGCTGGCTGATGCGATTGCGTAATTCGTATTTCGAATGGGTCCTGGCCGGGAACCACCCACTCTGGGAGCACGTCAGAAAGTACCAGGCTCTCCTTGAAGAGAGAATGCAGGTGCAATCCCGGCTACTCCAGGGAAGCCTTCGTATCCGTCTCGAAAAGACGATCAGGCGGCACCGGAAGGAGTGCTTCGAGTTTCTGGGTGCTCTCAAGGCGCGAACCTCTTCGAAGCAGGAGGAAATACTCAACGGCCTGGACATGAGCATCCTCTTGCATGCTTTCCCCGTCTGGCTTGTCGACCTCAGTCGGATGCACCGCGTGCTCCCGCTCGAGCGGCATCTGTTCGACACGGTGGTCCTCGATGAGGCGACACACTGCGACCTCGCCTCCTGTCTGCCGGCACTGCAACGTGGCCGGAGGGCGGTCGTAACGGGCGACCCGAAGCAGCTTCGCCACATCTCGTTTCTTTCCATTGCTCGGCAGCAGGCAATCGGCGAAAAGCTCGGGCTGTCGGAAACCGAGACCGTTGCCTTTGACTACCGGGCAAAGAGCCTGCTGGACCGGACCGAGGAAGCGGTCGGGTCCTCGCAAGACGTCATTTTTCTTGACGAGCATTATCGTTCCCGGCCCTTGATCATCGAATTCTCCAACAGGCATTTCTACAGGAACGCCTTGAAGATCATGACAGCAGCGCCGAGCCGAGACGACCGTTACTGCCTGGAACTACGACGGGTCAACGGTGAGCGGACCGCTTCCGGGGCGAATCGGGTGGAGGCCGCGGCTGTCGTCGATGAGTTGTGCAGGCTCATTGACGCCGAGAAGCGAATTGACGACCGTCTGTGTCATTCCGTCGGGGTTCTCTCCCCGTTCCGCGAGCAGGTCGAGGAGTTGCAACGACTGGTTCTAAAGCGGGTGTCCGCCCAGGCAATCGAGAAGCATGCGATTCGCCTCGGAACGCCGTACGGATTCCAGGGGGAAGAGCGGGACGTCGTTTTCATCTCTTTCGCAGTCGATCGGTCGGCTACGGGGCCCACTTTCCGTTATCTCAACCGACCTGACGTGTTCAACGTGGCGATCACCCGAGCCAGGTTGCGTCAGGTCCTTTTCTGTTCGATGGGAATCTCGGAGGCGCCTCCAGGCAGCCTGTTCCGACTCTACCTGGAGGCGGTGGGCAGGACGGATGAGCGTGCACCCGAGGGGCGATCCCAAGACGAATTCTGCTCGGAGGTCTGCAGTCGCCTCGTGAGGGAGGGGTGCGAAACTTACCGCGCATATCCGGTTGCGGGGCTGAATCTGGACCTCGTTGCGGTTCTGCAAGGCAGGCCGCTCGGGATTGATCTCATCGGCTCCGGGGGAGACTTCGCCGCGGCCTTTCCCCTCGAGAGGTATCGGATGCTCCAACGCGCGGGTTTGCCCGTGTTTCCTCTCCCTTTCTTTGCCTGGCAACGGGACCCGGAAGGCTGTGTCCGAGCCGTGCTCGACCGATTACGCGGGAAGTGACCACGCCTGGGGACGTGGAGGTGAGAGTTGGACCGTGCGCGGTAAAGCGGTGGTATGCTGAGCGGCCTGAGGAGGAGAAAATGCGAAGACGCGCCGCCTTTCTGCTGTTGACCGGGTTGCTTCTGCTCGGATTCGTCGGCACCGCCCGGCAGGAGAGCAAAACTCCCGCGGCCGGCAATGTGGCTCAGAGGTTAGGATACCCGGCCGATGCGAAACTGCTGGTCATCCACGCGGACGACATCGGGGTTTCGCATTCGGCAAACGTCGCCACCTTCGATGCGCTCAAGCGCGGTGCGGCCACCGCGGGAAGCATCATGGTGCCGTGTCCCTGGTTTCCCGAAGTGGCGAACTGGGCGAAACAGAACCCGGACGCCGACGTCGGAGTTCACTTCACTCTGACTGCGGAGTGGCCCGATTACCGGTGGGGGCCCCTTGCTCCGCGGGACCAGGTTGCCACGCTTCTTGACCCCACCGGGTACCTCTGGTTGCAGGCCGCTCCGGTCGCCAAGGCGAAACCCGAGGAAGTTGAGAAGGAGCTACGCGCGCAGGTCGAAATGGCGTTGAAAGCGGGAATTCCTATCACACACTTCGACAGCCATATGGGGACCGTATTTACGCCTCCGATGTTTCCGATCTATGTGAAACTGGCGCGTGAGTATCGGGTTCCTTTCTTCTGTCCGCGTGTCGCCGGGATGCCCGAGTCGATGACCGAGGTGCTGAGGGAAGACGACCCCTTGATGGATGGCATGGCGATGGTGAGCCCCACCGTCAAACCCGAAGGCTGGTCCGCCTTCTATGAAGAGACTCTGCGGAGGCTCAAACCGGGGCTCACCTATCTGATCGTTCACCTCGGATACAACGATGCCGAGCTCCAGGCCGTCATGGGTGAAAACACTCCGTTCGGAGCCGCCTGGCGGCAGCGCGATTTCGATGTCCTGACCAGCCCGAGCTTCGCCCGGGCAATCAAGGATAACGGAGTGACGCTGGTCGGCTGGAAGCAGCTGAAAAAGCTTGTGAAGTAAGTTGCGGGCGTGTCCACTTTTCGACAGCTTGGACTCGGCAGGAATGGCGCCGCACACGAAATCGCAACGAGCCCCGCACGAGAGAGGCTGTCGGAAAAGTGACAGCGACAGGATTTTGGAAAGCGGCGTCGCCAGGAGTCCTGATAAGGCATCGGACTCCTTCTGCCGCCGCACTCCAAAAACGGTGCCGCCAACCTTTTTCGACACCCTTTGTTGTGGGCGGCTCCTTGGCGATTTAGTAATTGCGGCGCGATTCCCGCCGAGTCCCATCCATTCGTCCTTGGTCTCTTGCCTCGGCCTGCTAGACAGTCGTCGGAATAGGGGGAATGGGCGGCACCCGTTGGCGTTCGCTTCGCTCGCTCTCGAGACTGTCGAAAAAGTCCGACCGCACGACCTTCTTTACCCCGAAGGGGTTACGCAAGATAGCCCAGGGTTGCCCGCGTTTTGTGCGGGCTACCCTGGGGCATAAGGCCTCTAAGTCATCAACCCTGAAGGGGTTGCGCATCGGGTTGGGTTGCGCAACCCCTTCA
>CAYQYP010000246.1:0-3745 GCA_964421755.1 uncultured Acidobacteriota bacterium | reverse complement strand
GAAGCGGGCCTCTCGATTCTTTTCCGTGGTGCCCCATTCGGCGTGTATCCAGCCCTCCTGCTCCATTCTGTGAAGCGCCGGGTAGAGGGAACCCTCTTCGACACGCAACAGGTCGTCCGAAACGCGACGGATGTGAGCAGTGATCGCATATCCATGCATCCGCTTGTTCGATGCCAAGGTTCTGAGCACTAACAGGGCCAGGGTGCCTTGAAGGATGTCGTTCTTTCTTCCACTCATTCTATGCCTATCTAGCTATGCCTATCTAGCTATGCTAGCCAAACGTCGCAGGACTGTCAATCCGCGGTTTGACACAGCACAGCGTGTGGTTCGGGCTCTGGACGGCCAAGCCACGAGGTGAATGCCATCGGGCAACCAAACCTCTACGATACGGTCTATGCGTCTGCTCGTCCCGATCGTCATTTCAGTTTGCGTGCTGTCGAGGTTGACTGCTTGCGAATTGGCAGCTGTGCAGGGGTGTGATTTGCGCAGTTGCATTGGAGTTGGGGAGTGAGCCCGGGCAGTTCACGAAACTGCCGGTGACGCCGCTGCCCTGAGGCAACGACAGTCCCCCCTCGACTCTTGCTCAACTCGTGTCCAGGGCCGTGTCTAGAGGGCGTGTTGCCCAAATCGGAAGACGGCGGACGCCGACGGTTACGGGCACTTGTTTGGAGTGCGGCGGCAGAGGGAGACCGATGTATTATCAGGACTCCCGTCGACGCCGCTTTGGCCGCGCAACTCTTTGAACTGCAGGACCATGAGCCACGGCAATATCGTGCACAGGAGAAAGCGGCGTCGCCAGGAATTCTGATAAGTCATCAGAACAACCAGAGACGGTCGCGGATGTTGTTCCCTTTCGCCGGCATTGCGTTCTTTTATCACCTGAGCATGGAGCTTGTACACGTCGACGTGTCGAGCGCGGCAACACCGTTTTCCCAGAGATCTAGCCGATAATATCTGACGACGTGCAATAGACAACCAGCCATCCACCTTGTTTTCGTGTCAGCCGGACTTCGTAGTCGATTGCGCGATAGGCTCGGTCGAAGAGTGTGCGGTCAAGTACCACCCGGAAGAGCGACTGGGAGCCATCCTCGGAGAAACAGAGATCGCCAAATGCTCGTCGGCCTGCGGGTGCCTGTATGATGTTATTGAGGAAGCTCACCGAACGTCGTGCGATCACTTCGGCCTCGGCGGCAGTTACTTCAATGGGGAGCTCGCCGATGTTGACCCGGCGCAGCACCAGTGCGGGTCGCTCTTGCCCGAGGGCTCGAATGACTGCATCCTGATACTCGGCTGCCCTTGGGCTCGGAGATTCGGCCGGCAGGAGCGCCAGGTCAAGAGGTTCCCAGTTCGGGCGTAAGGGGTGTCGCAACCAGTCCAGGAGGGTCAACTCACGGTTTCGAGAGGCCTCCTGCTTGGCGACCGCCTCCACGCGGGCGAGGTCTTCCGCCTCCCCGCGGAAGACCAGCATTGTTAAAGCGAATTGCTGAATGTCGAGCAGCGCGTAAGCCTCATCGTCGATGGTGTCCCGCCTTCGGTCCACCAGACGTCTGAGCTCCTGGCTTCCCACGATCCACTTGGATTCCCGCAGTTCCGTCGCATAGAGGGATGTCAGCACTTCCTCCACAACGGCCGGAGATCTATGGTGCAGGTAAGGAATCAATTCTGACGCGGTTTCCGATGACAACGGTGAAAGAGTGCAGCAACCGCATTCTCCCTCACATCCAGCAATTTCCCCGGCCAGTCTTTCGCGAACCTCCAAGGTGGTCATGTCCGTCAGGCGAAAACCGGCGCCGTCCGCCTCGAGAACACAGGAGTGGAACTCCGCCATGCGCGACAGGAATTCCCGCCATGTCACGGATTCGTCGATGTGCAACGTGAGCGGCGCCTCAGTAATCGTGCTCCCGGATATCCCGCTGGAATTCCACCACGAACCATGAGTGATTTTTGAGGGACGGAGCACGGGGTGAGCGGCTGTCAACTGGATCCGGGTCCCCAGCAATCCCCCAAGCAGGCGGATCGAGTCCCCGAGATCCTGCGAGAGCAAACCCCGGATATGTGAGACCCCATCCAGCTGGATCGGAAAGGTCGGACAGGATCTCGAGTCTCCCAGGCACACTACTTGGTTCGGTCCCACGTCCTTGCGCCAACCACCAGACTTTGAGATCTGGTGGTCGATTGTGTTCTTTAGTATCGCGCTTGGACGCCCGGCCGTGCTCCTCCAGCGCCTTCTGTCAGAGTAGACGACCTCCTTTTCAGTCACTTCGTCCCACGCCCGCTCGATTTCGCGCACCGAGTCGCAGTACGATTCTGCCGGTCCATCGTAAAGCAACAGAATCGCCGGAACGTGATTTTCTTCCCTTGTCATTCCAGCGAGCCGCCTCTCGGTTTCGTTCAGCGACTCGAATGGGTCGTCTCGCTCGATAATCTCGCACAGACACAGCTGAAATCAGACTAGAAACGGCCCGGGACACCGGCCCTCGGACGCCCGCGTTGCATCATCGTCCCTTGCGGAACCCTTCCAGAATGTCGATTATCCAGCGCTGTAACTGCCATGAGAACCAGCTCCGCTAAAGCGCCGCCGATGGGGCGCGGCTCCGAAAGGCTCTGTTTGGCGCCACGTTCGCCGACTCTCCTGCCGGTGCTAACACGCGCCAGAGCTCCGTTTATCTTGCAAGCCGCTGACGAAGAGGCGATTACTTGCTCTATCCGCTTGTTTTGGTTCCTTCGTGGGACTAGAATCCGCACCGACTCTAGTTCTGATCCAGGCTTTATCGTCCGTTTCCCGGGTGAGTTCCGATCGTGCTTTCCGCGGCATGGCCCCCGCCGCGGGAGCATCGGGAAGGAGTCTGGACATGCTTCAACGTGTCGCCTTTGCCTTCGCTCTCCTTTTGTGCGTTCATGCAACTTTTGCACAGCCCGAGGGCTGGTACGAGCCGTGTCCGCCCGCGACCCTCAGCGCCAATATCCGCCACGTTTTTGCCCCCAGACCGAACGAGATGATCGTGCTCGGGCAAAGCGGTATCCACCGAACCACCGACGGAGGGCTCTCTTGGCAGGATGCCTGCCAAGGTGAGTACTACGGCTATGCTGACTATTACGATGCGCACTTTTTTGACACAAACAATGGGATTGCCGTCGGGTCGGCGGTGGTGAAAACAACGGACGCCGGGGCCACTTGGAGCCTGGTGGCCGTGAACTCCGCTCCGATGTATGGCGTCCATTTCGTATCCCCGACAACCGGATGGGCGGTGACCAGCAAAGAAATACTTAAGACCACCGACTCTGGACTGACGTGGGCCAGCCAACTCAAGGAGACGGGTCTAAAGTTCTTCGAGGACATCGTCTTCTTCAACGCGACAACCGGGGTTGCGATCGGGGGACCAAGCCACGCCCTGCGTACCACCGATGCGGGCCAGACCTGGAATCCGGTCGATTTCGGTACGACAGTCTGGCCGAAGAGGTTGAGCCCCGTGAGTCCCACGGTCGGGTACGCCTCCGGCATGTCTGCCACCTACATCTCGGTCTCGACCGATAGCTGGGGCCAGGTGAGCGTCTCCACGAACGGCGTCAGATCTTCGGTCTGGAAAACGACCGACGCGGGCGCCACCTGGGATCGGCAGGTCTTCACCGAGACGAGCTGGCTGCGAGGAGTTCACTTCATCAACGAGCAGAACGGATGGATCACGGGAGACGCCGGCCTGCTGGGAAAGACTACGGATTCCGGGACGACCTGGCAGAAGTTCGA
>CAYQYP010000245.1:0-6749 GCA_964421755.1 uncultured Acidobacteriota bacterium | reverse complement strand
AATGTCTCGACTTAGCGAATGATTGGTGGTCCGCTTACTCTCGCTCACTGCCGTTCGCTTTCGTGCGCGGCTCCATTCGATCTCGCCCTCCGCCAGGAACTCGCCGGTCTATCCGCCTATTAATAGAAGAGTTAACATTTTCAACACCCTCGCTTCGTGCGCGCGGCTCCTTGCGATTTCGCATGCGGCGCGATTCCTGCCGAGCCCCGTCGGTGGGTCCACTTTTTCGACCGCCTCTGTCGTCTCATTGCGTCGGCGTCATGTCGAATCCGCACAGGCTGTCCCAATACCGAACACTCGCCATGGGCCGTCGCTACGGCCTTTCCCGGCGGGCGGGCTTCCGGGCTATGGCACCACGTTTGCGTACATACCCAGTGCGGGGTTGCTTATGGATATACAGCGAAGCTCATCGGTCAAGCGAATGAAGATCATCAAGAGGGTCGTGTTTGGACTGGTCGTGATCCTCATAGCGGGTGCGGCCACCTTTGGCCTCTACAGCCTCAAGCCGGCCGCTGCTCCGGTCGAGAGATCCTCTGTCTGGCTGGACACCGTAAAGCGCGGTCCGATGGTTCGCGAGGTCCGGGGACTCGGGACCCTGGTACCAGAGGACGTCCTGTGGATCCCTGCCGTAAGGGAAGGGCGGATTGAGCGTATCCTGGTCAAACCGGGCGCGACCGTCGAATCGGAAACCATCCTTCTGGTACTGAGCAATCCGGAACTGGAGCTCCAGGCACTCGAAGCCGAGTATCAGGTCAAGGCGGCCGAAGCTCATTACTCCGATCTCGAAGTGCAGCTCGAAGGACAAGAGCTGAACCAGCAGGCCGAGCTGGCCCGGATCACCTCCGAATACCAGCAGCAGAAGCTGAAATACGAGCGGGACGAGTTGCTCGCCAAGGAGAAACTGCTGGCTCAGCTTGACCTCTTCATGTCAAAGTCCAACGCCGAGACCCTGGGGCAGCGACACGAGATCGAGAAGAGACGGTTCGACATCCAGGGAAAGTCGTCCGAGGCGCAACTGGCCGTACAGCGGGCGGAGATCGACAAGCTGAAAGCGCTGGCCAGCCTTCGTCGGACCGAAGTGCTGGCACTGCGCGTTCGGGCTGGGGCCCGTGGAGTGCTGCAGGAGATGCCGGCCCAGGTCGGACAACAGGTCAGCGCGGGAACGATCCTTGCCCGCGTGGCTCAACCGGAGCGCTTGAAGGCCGAGCTGAAGGTCCCCGAGACGCAGGTCAAGGACGTGATGAAAGGCCAGCCGGTCGCTGTCGATACACGGAACGGAGTCATTCCCGGCGTGGTTGAGCGCATCGATCCGGCGGTCAGGGAAGGGACTGTAACAGTTGACGTGAAACTGACCGGGCCCCTGCCCGCCGGCGCGAGGCCGGACCTGAGCGTGGAAGGCACCATCCAGATCGAGCGACTGGCAGACGTGGTCTATGTCGGCAGGCCTGCCTTCGGCCAGCCCAACTCGACCGTTGGGATGTTCCGGCTGGAGAAGGATGGCAAGACCGCCGTAAGGGCGCTGGTGCGGCTCGGGCGTAGCTCCGTGAATACTATCGAGGTAGTTGAAGGCCTGACGCCGGGCGATCAGGTTATTCTCTCGGACACAACGGCCTATGATGAGCACGACCGCATCGAATTACGTTGAGGCGCCCGGGCTGACCGGCGCCTTATTGAACGAGCAAAGCTAGCGAATGGAGAGCAAAATGAGTTCCTCGACACCAACCATTCATCTGGAAGGCATCACGAAGGTCTTCTTGACCGACGAAGTGGAGACGCACGCGCTGTCGGGCATCAACCTGGAGATCTGGCGGGGCGAGTTTCTTTCGATCGCCGGGCCGTCGGGCTGCGGTAAATCGACCTTGTTGTCGATCCTGGGGTTGCTGGATTCCCCGACCGACGGACGTTACACGCTCAACGGGCGCGAAGTCCAGACGCTCAACGCCGCCGAGCGCGCGCGGATCCGAAATCGCGAAATGGGCTTCGTATTTCAGGCATTCAACTTGATCGGCGACCTGACCGTCTACGAGAATGTCGAGCTTCCGCTGACCTACAGAGGCATGGGCTCCTCGGAACGCAAGAGGCGGGTCCAGGAGGCGCTCGAGAAGGTCGGCATGTCGCACCGGGTCAAGCACTACCCGGCCCAGCTCTCAGGAGGGCAGCAGCAACGGGTAGCCGTGGCGCGCGCGTTGGGTGGCGACCCATCCGTCTTGCTGGCCGACGAACCGACTGGGAACCTCGACTCGAAAAACGGCGAGGCTGTGATGGATCTGTTGATCAATCTGCACAAGCAGGGGGCGACGATCTGCATGGTGACTCACGATCCCCGTTACACCCTCTACGCCGACCGCACCGTTCACCTGTTCGACGGAGTCATCGTCGAAGAGCAGTATCGCGACGTCACCGCGGGCCAGGCTGCCTCTCCGAGCCTGTAGGTTGGACAAAAGAGGCCAAGGATGCGGCTTATGCAGAGGCATACGGGCTCGCCCGAGCGGAACAGAACCGCAACGGAGCGCTTTTCGCGAGCGCGCGGATTCGGGCCGAAATCCCAGATTCCTGGATACCTTTCGCAGTTTTTCCTTATGATAGGAAACGCTCATGGAAGCTCGTCCCCGCATTCTAATCGCTGATGATCAGCCCGATGTCTTGGAAGCTCTGCGCCTTCTGCTCAAAGCGGAGAAATATGAAATCCAGACGGCCTCTTCTCCGGCCGGTGTTGCCGCGGCCATCGAAAACTGCGACTTCGATGTTGCGATCCTCGATCTCAATTACTCGCGTGACACGACGTCCGGGGAGGAAGGCCTGGAGTTGGTCAGCAGGATTCATTCCAACGACAGCGCGCTGCCTGTCGTCGTGATGACGGCCTGGGGAAGCATCGAGCTGGCGGTTGAGGCGATGCGCAGAGGGGCGCGGGATTTTGTCGCGAAACCGTGGGAAAACGCTCGCCTGCTTGCCATCGTGAAAACCCAGATAGAGTTGCGGCGCGCATTGTGTCGCGGCCAGCGTCTGGAAGCCGAAAATCGCCTACTCCGGGGGGAAGGCTACCCGAAGATCGTTTCCGAGTCGCCAGCCATGCGGCGCGCGCTCGACATCATCGAGAGAATCGGTCCGTCCGATGCCAACGTCCTGATCACGGGAGAGAGTGGCGTCGGGAAAGGCCTGTTCGCGCAGGCCGTTCATTCGCTCTCGAGCCGGGCCGACAAGCCCCTGACTGTAGTCAATACCGGCGGCTTGTCTGAGGGGGTCTTCGAGAGTGAGCTTTTCGGGCACGTCAAAGGCGCCTTCACGGACGCGAGAAGCGACCGGGTCGGGCGCTTCGAAATGGCTGACGGGGGAACGTTGTTCCTCGACGAGATAGCCAATGTCCCGCTGCCGCAGCAAACCAAGCTGCTGCGCGTGCTCGAGACGGGGGAGTTCGAGCGCGTCGGATCATCGCGCACGTTGAAAGTTGATGTGCGCGTCATCTCTGCAACCAACGCAGATCTTCAGCAGGAGGTAGCCGCCGGCCGGTTTCGCGAGGACCTTCTTTTCCGACTCAACACGGTCGAGCTTCCTCTTGCCCCGCTTCGCGAACGGCGTGAGGACATCCCCCCCATGGCCGCCCAATTTCTGACTCAACACTCGGCCCGGTACCGCAAAAGGCTGAAGGGCTTCGATCCGGCCGCCATGCAGACGCTTTTGAGTCATACCTGGCCGGGGAATGTCCGCGAGCTGGACCACGCGGTCGAGCGGGCCGTCCTGATGGCTCGCAACGACGTGATCCATGCCGAGGACCTGGCTCTGCGCCCTCCTCGTGACTCCCATGCGCGTATCGAGGACATGAGTCTCGAGGAGGTCGAGGCCCTGCTGATCCGAAAGGCGCTGGCGCGCTTCGGAGGCAACGTCACCCAAGCCGCCCAGGCGCTCGGACTGAGCCGCAGCGCACTATACCGGCGCCTGCAGCGACACGGTCTATGAGGCAGCGGATTCGACAGCTCTTTTCTGTCCCGTTCGAAAAGAAGCTGATAGTCCTCGTCCTGGCCGGAGCACTGCCCGCACTGGCAATTTCACTCTTCTTTCTTTGGACCACCTCATTCACACCGTCGCTTCGCTGGGCATTGACGCTTGCCGCTATCGGAGCATGGATCGCCGCTGCAGCAGCCGTGCACCGCCGGGTCATTTATCCTCTCCAAACGCTCGCCAACCTCTTGGACGCGCTGCGACAGGGGGATTTCTCGACCCGCGGCCGCGTCGACCGCTCCGACGATGCCCTCGGAGTTGTCTTTCAGGAGATCAACCTTCTTGGTGACAAGCTGAAGGAGCAGAGACTTAATGCGCTCGAAGCCGGAGCGCTTCTCCGCGCCGTCATGACGGAGATTGACGTGGCGGTCCTGGCGTTCGACGGCGAAGAACGGCTCAAGCTTGCGAACCGGGCCGGAGAGCGCCTGCTGGCTCTTCCCGGAGAGAAAATCCTCGGAAAGACCGCTTCCGAACTGGGCCTCGCCGCGTGCCTGGAAGGGGACGGTGTCAAGACGGCTTCGCTCACGCTGCCTGGAGGCGGCGGCCGCTGGGGAGTCCGAACCAGCGTGTTCTGGGAGCAGGGGCTGCCGCGTCGCCTGGTGGTCCTGACTGACCTTACGCAAGCGCTTCGTAAGGAAGAACTGCAAGCGTGGAAACGGCTGGTCCGGGTTATGGGCCATGAATTGAACAACTCGCTGGCCCCGATAAAGTCCATAGCGGGAAGCCTGCGAAGCTCGCTCGAACAGGAGGCGCTGCCGGAGGACTGGAAAACTGACGCCGAGCGCGGGTTGGCTGTCATAGCGTCGCGTTCCGAGGCGCTCGCCCGGTTCATGGACGCTTACGCCAGGCTCGCCAAGCTGCCAGCCCCCAAGCGGCGGCGCATGGAGGTTGGACCGTGGGTCCGGCGAGTGGTCGGACTCGAGACCAGGCTGCCGGTCACGCTTAACGCCGGGCCGGAGCTCACGCTGCTCGGGGATCCCGATCAGCTGGACCAGCTGCTCATCAACCTGGTCCGCAACGCAGTGGAGGCCTCACTCGAGACCAGTGGCGGGGTGGAAGTGGCATGGAACGGCACCGGATCCTTCATCGAGTTGGCGGTGCGAGACCAGGGGCCCGGGATCGCGAATCCGCAAAACCTTTTCGTCCCCTTCTTTACGACCAAGCCCGGGGGCTCCGGCATCGGGCTGGTTCTTTGCCGTCAGATCGCCGAGGCACACGGCGGAACTCTGGCCCTCGAAAACCGAAAGCCCGGCCCGGGCTGTGAAGCCCGCCTCCGCCTGCCGCTGTGAGGTTTCCCGACCGGGCTAACTCTTTTAATGGCACTCTTTTCATGTTGACTTCGTCTTCCTTCGCCGTTAAAGTTGCCCCGCCGTTAGGAAGTCCGGTTTCCCCACCGGTTTTTCTCCCCATCCTGTAAGACCCAGTGTTTCTTTCTTCACGCAATGCGTTACGGAGGAAGGAAATGCTGAGGCAACGACTACTTGGACACCTGAAGACTCGCCGCGTCCTCCTTGGTTTCGGGCATTTCCTTGCCGGAACAAAGCGTATCGCTGGCGACCTTACCCGCTTGCAAGGCGCCGGCTCACGAGCTCCGCGCACTGAGAGACCGGCACCGCTCGCAGGAGCGAAGGACTCCGCCCGTGGCCGCCTCGGAAGCATGTCGCCGATTCAGGCGGTAGCCGTTCTGCTTGTCGCGGTGGTGGCGATCCCGCAGGGCGAACTGGCGCAGGCGTTCTCCCGACCCGCACTCAGCATATCCGTCGCGGCTCCCCGCGTCTCTGCCTCCGAACGGGAGGCACCACCAAGTGATGTCGCATCGGCATCAGCCTCCGAGAGCGTGAAACGACCGACGTCCGCGCCCGCTGGCGTCAACCCTGACGGCAGGCAGTGGGCCAAAACGGTGCGGGGTTACCGGAAGGTTTGTTCTGGCAGGCGGCGGGCAACGCCGAAAGCCTGGGCAAGTTCGCGACCCGGATGGGCCGCCCGTTGGCTGAAAGGCCAGGTGGCCTCCCGCGTGGCTTTCCTCGACTCGCCTCAACCCGTCGCATAAGCGCCCCGTCGTTTTCTCCAGTCAGAGCAGAAGCACCCCCGGGTGGTCGATTCGGTGCCTTCCTGTATTTGTGTCCCTCACAGGCCTTGCCCGAGCGGCTGTTTCACGTGGGACAACCGCAAGCGCTCACCCACACAGTCCACCTCAGATTCGGCCCACTTTCCCAGGCAGGTACTCAACCGCTAGGCCCATGTCGCGAGAGACAATAATGGGTGTCCTCTCTCTCTCCGCTCTCTCTCTCCGGGGGACGGAGTACCGAGAAAGGAACTCCATCCCCTACTCACCCCCTGCTCACCCACATCAGCCGGTTTCACTGCGCCACCCGACTAGAACCGGTGCATGGGACCGCATCAGACGCCGTGCAGAGTGTCTGGTCTTTTGAGCCGGCTATCCACCTACCGGGGACACCAACCCGCCGGACCCGAGTCAGCGCCGTGTGTTCCATGTGCCTGTCTCTCTGCCTGGCGGGCCGGTGTGGCGCCTATTGGTGCGGCCAGCATTTAACCGGTGCGATTAGCTTTACCGAGTGCGCAGTGCTAATTTGAATACGTCCGTTCGAGATTGAGCCAGGGCAGCTTTTTGGCAGGCGACGGCGGTACACTTTGACCACACCCGGGGAATGACGAACTGGAAGTGGACGGTCCGGTCGCGAGCAGGGAGGACGACGATGGACATTCAGGAAGACTATGAGGACCATTACGCG
>CAYQYP010000244.1:0-13748 GCA_964421755.1 uncultured Acidobacteriota bacterium | reverse complement strand
CTGAATTTCTGGGCTACCTGGTGCGGCCCCTGCCGTGAGGAGTTCCCCGATCTCGTGAAGCTCTATAACGAGAACAAGGACCGGCTCGTCCTCGTCTCGGTTTCGATGGACGAGCCTGAGGATAAAGCTCAAGTTGTTGCGTATCTGAAACAGCAGAAAGCGGAGTTTCCCGCTTACCTCCGCGCTTTCAAGGATTTTCAGAAATTTGTCAATGCCGTCGACCCGGAATGGGGAGGCGGCATCCCCGCCACCGTGATCTTCGACCGCACGGGTAAGCGCATCTACGGCCACGAGGGCAAGATGACGTACGCCGAGCTGAAGAAGATCGTAGACGCCCAGAAGTAAGAACCGGCTGACCGGCTGACCGGCGCAATCAGCTGACGAGCTGACCAAGAACACTGTGCGCTGTATTGACAGACTTGTTATGGGCTGATGTCGTGCGGAGGGCGAGATCGAATGGAGCCGCGCACGAAAGCGAACGGCAGTGAGCGGGAGTAAGCGGACCACCAATCATTCGCTAAGTCGATGCATTTAAACACCAAGCAGTGCAGCGAGTCAGGTGGTCCGCTTACTCTCGCTCGCTTCTCTCGCTGTCGTGCGCGGCTCCGTTCGATCTCGCCCTCCGCCGGGAACTCGCCGGTCTATCGCTATTAATAGAAGAGTTAACATTCTCAACACCCTCGCCGCGCTTTTCAGCGGAGTGAGCGGGTTCTTGGCGCCGGCAGCGATCGTGCTCAAGGCAAGAACCCGCTTACTCCGCTGAAAAGCGCTGCGTGCGCGGCTTTGACGGCCGTTGCCCGAGCACGGCGTGAGAAATGCGGGTCAGCCGGTCAGCCTTCCTATTTCCCCTTGACTTGCTCCTCTGCCTGTATGACCATACACAATTCTCGTATGGACAAAGAGAAAAGGCATAAGGCGATCCTGCAGATTCTGACGCACGAGAAGGTAGCCAGCCAGGAGCGCCTGCGTAAAAAGCTCGTCAAATCAGGCTTTGACGTGACGCAGGCGACCCTTTCCAGGGATCTGCGTGAACTGAACGTGTTCAAGGCGGCGACCGGCGACGGGACGTATAAGTATACAGTCATGGATCGCTGGATGGGGCTGCCGATCCTGCGGTGCGAGGTGAGCGGGAACCTCCTTGTGGTGCGCACCGACGCCGGGATGGCGCCCGGAGTGGCCTACAAAATCGACGAGCTGGAGATCCCGGGCGTGCTCGGGACGGTTGCAGGCGAAGACACGCTCCTGGTCGTTGTGGGAGAGGATGTCGATGCACGCGGGGTGAGAAAGGAACTATGGAACAGAGTAACCGAACTGTGAAAAAAATAGTGCTGGCATACTCCGGGGGGCTCGATACCTCGGTCATGCTCCATTGGCTGAAGGCCAAATATGCCTGTCCGGTGATAGCTTTCGTGGCAGACGTCGGGCAAGGCGAAGATCTCAAAGCTGTCGAGGAAAAGGCGTACAAAACGGGCGCCGACACGGTCGTCATCTCGGACCTCCGGAGCGAGTTCACCAAGGAGTTCGTCTTCCCAGCGGTCCAGGCTCATGCTCTCTACGAGGGTGAATATCTTCTCGGCACTTCGCTGGCGCGGCCGGTCATCGCCCGTGAACAGGTGCGGGTGGCGTTAGCCCACGAGGCTGACTGCGTCGCCCACGGGGCGACGGGCAAGGGGAACGACCAGGTTCGGTTCGAGCTCACCTATCAGGCACTCGCCCCCCAGTTGCAGATCCTGGCGCCTTGGAGAAGCTGGGAGTTCGGGGGGCGTACCGAGCTCATCCAGTACTCGCATGACCACGGCATTCCCGTTACCTCCACGGCCGAAAAGCCTTACAGCATCGACCAGAACATCATGCACACGTCCTACGAGGGCGGGATTCTGGAGGACCCCTGGTCTTCTGCTCCGGAGCATATCTTTCTAAGAACGGTCGCGCCGCAGCAGGCGCCGGATCGCGTGACGGAAGTAATCATCGCCTTTGAGAAGGGCACTCCGGTCGCGATAAACGGACGTCCGATGGAGCCGCTCGCACTTCTCCAGGAATTGAACCGGCTGGGCGGTGAGAACGGTGTGGGAAGGGTCGACCTGGTGGAAAACCGGATGGTCGGCATGAAGTCGCGGGGCGTCTACGAGACTCCTGGTGCCACGATTTTGCACAAGGCTCATCGCGCACTCGAATCCCTGACCCTGGACCGCGAAGTTGCTCACTTCAAGGACACGCTCATTCCCAAGATCGCCGAGCTGATCTACTACGGCTTCTGGTTTTCACCGGAGATGGAGCTTTTTCTTGGCATGATCCGCGGCACGCAGGAGCGGGTGTCCGGAGAAGTACGACTCAATCTCTATAAGGGGACCTGCTCGGTAGCGGGGCGTCGTTCACCGTTCAGTTTATACGACCCGTCCTATGCGACGTTCGAAAGGGACGTCGTTTACTCACAGGCCGACGCCGAGGGGTTCATCAGACTCCAGGGCCTGCGGCTCAGGATCGCATCAGCCAAGGGTTTTCGCGGAGCCGGAACCGCAATTGATTAGGCAGGTCATGGCCAAGGAAGATCCACCCGTCAAGAGCCCTTGGGGCGGCAGGTTCAAGTCGGCGCTCGATCCGCTGGTTCGTCAGTACACGGCTTCGCTGCACGTGGACCGCCGGCTTGCGCGCGTTGACCTGCGCGGCAGCCGGGCCCACGTCCGGATGCTCGCCAAGCAGGGTATACTCTCCGGCGAAGAGGCCGAACGCATCCTCGCAGGTCTGGTGGCGGTTGAGGCGGAAATCGAAAGCGGCGAGTTTCCCTATCGCGAAGAGCTCGAAGACATCCACATGAACATCGAGACGCGCCTGCAGGAGCTCGTCGGCGAGGTGGGGAAGAAGATCCACACCGGGCGCAGCCGGAATGACCAGGTGGCGCTTGATTTGCGGCTTTTCTGCCTGGACACGGGCCGGCAATGGCAGGCTCTTCTTCTGAAGCTGCAAACAGCCTTGCGTGACCGAGCCCGGCGCGCCGGCACGGATCTGTTCCCTGGGTGGACACATTTGCAGGCGGCACAGCCCATACCCTGGGCCCATTACCTGATGTCTTTCATGGAGATGTTCTGGAGGGACTACAGGCGCCTTGATTCCTATGCGGAGATGCATTCGGTCTGCCCGCTCGGAGCCGGGGCGCTGTCAGGGAGCACGCTCCCCCTGGATCCGGCTGAGACGGCCCGAGAACTGGGGTTGAACTCCAGTTTTCGAAACAGCTACGACGTCGTCGGAGATCGGGATTTCATTCTCGAGTTGCTTCAGATCGCCAGCCAGATAATGCTGCACGCCAGTCGGCTGGCGGAGGATTTCGTCTACATGTCGAGTACGCCGGTCGGCTGGATCGAACTGCCCGATGGCCTGTGCACCGGCAGCAGCATGATGCCGCAGAAGAAAAACCCGGATGTCCTCGAGCTGACGCGCGGGAAAACTGCGCTGGTCCTTGCCCACGCATCGGGGCTGGCGACCTTGCTCAAAGGCCTGCCTACTTCGTACAATCGGGATCTCCAGCAGGACAAGGAGCATCTGTTCCCGGCGGTTTCTACCACAGCCGACACCCTGGGCATCCTCCCCTTGGTGATCGAGGGCTTTGAGATTCGAAATGAAACAACTGCCAAAGCTCTGCACGAGGGGTTCCTTATGGCGACCGACCTTGCCGAATACCTGGTTCGCCGCGGAGTCCCTTTCCGCTCCGCCCATGAAAAGGTCGGAAAGCTCGTCGGCTACTGCATCGCTGAAGGCGTGCGTCTGGAAGAGCTGAAAATTGCGAGAATCAAGGAATTGATCCCGGAATGTGATGACAGTGTGTCCGAGGTGCTCTCGGTGGAAGGAGCGTTTCGACACCGGCAGCACAAGGGCAGCGCAGGTGAGCAGTCAGTCAAGGAACAACTGGCCTTCTGGGATCAGTGGATCGACGCGCAAGCTCGGGGTTGAGCTTAAACAAGGACGGTTCGGGGACATGATTTGGTGAATCCATAGGAAACCATCCGCGCACTTTTCCGCGCACTTCGCCAACGACGCTGCGTTTGCGGTTCTGTTTCGCTCGACGACCCGGGCGCGGGTCGCCAGGGACATCGAGTAAAACAGAACCGCAAACGGAGCGCTTTTCGCGGAGTGCGCGGATGGCTCCTGTCGAGACCCATCGAACCGAAGGAACAGACCGATAAGACAATGAAAAACTCCGGCCCTCTCACTGACTTGATTTCATTGAAGACATTGACACCCCTCCAGTGGAAGCAGCTGCTTCGAATCAGCGAGGAGGTGAAGCGCCACCCGGCGAACTTTCGGCAGATGCTCCCTGGTCGGAGCATCGTCATGGTTTTTGAAAAGGCCTCGCTACGCACACGGCTGACGTTCGAGCTGGGCATCAAGCAGTTGGGGGGAGACGCCGTGTACCTCGACTACCAGGAGGCGAAACTGGGGGGAAGGGAAGCACTCGTCGACGTGGCTAAGAACATGGAGCGGTGGTTCCATTGCATCGTCGCCCGGACCTTCTCGCACTCGACGGTGATTTCCCTGGCGGAGCACGCTAGCATCCCGGTCATCAACGCTCTGACTGACGAGGAGCATCCCTGCCAGGCCCTCGCGGATCTGTTCACGCTGGTCGAGAAGTGGGGCGATCCGGCCGGGAGGACAGTGGCGTTCGTCGGGGACGGGAATAACGTGTGCGCATCCCTGATTCACGCCGCTGCTCTCTCCGGGATGTCTTTTCTAGCTGTTACTCCCGCCTCGCACAAACCCTACGCGGGCGCAGAAGCGGATTTCAGACGACTGGCGGTTAACGATCAGGCCACATATTCGTGGAGCGAGAGCCTGTCCGACCTGAAAGGCGCGGATGCCGTTTACACAGACACCTGGGTGAGCATGGGCCAGGAGGAAGAAGCTCGCCAACGTATGGAGATTTTCGCACCCTACCAGGTTACGCCTGACGTGATGAGCATGACTGGAAAGGGCGCCTTCTTCATGCATTGCCTCCCCGCTCATCGCAACCACGAGGTCACAGACTCGGTCATGGATTCCGCCGCCTCGCTCGTTTTTGAGCAGGCCGAGAACCGGTTGCACGTCCAGAAAGCGCTCATGCTCTACTTGCTGTCCCCGCGCGAGATAGAGCGTTACCTCCACCTCGACAAGTGGGCTGCTTGGGGCTGATGCGGATTGACAGCGACAGTCGCAAATGTTAGGTTTTTCATTTTCTTTGGCCCCGGAATGCTTCCAGGGTGCTGATAAGGAGGAGTATGGCATTGAACGGCAGGCAGCTTTTTACATCTGAGTCCGTAACTGAAGGACATCCAGACAAGATTGCTGACCAGATATCCGACGCGGTCTTGGACGCCATCATGGAACAGGACCCGCAGGGTCGCGTTGCTTGCGAGTCTCTGGTCACGACCGGATTGATCGTCGTAGCCGGTGAAATCACGACCAGTTGTTATGTCGATATTCCCGGTATCGCGCGCCGAACGGTGCGGGAAATTGGCTACACCCGTGCGAAGTTTGGCTTCGACGCTGACACTTGCGGTGTCATCAGTTCCATCGACAAGCAGTCACCCGACATCGCACAGGGCGTGGACGTCGGCGGTGCCGGCGACCAGGGCATGATGTTCGGCTACGCATGTCGTGAGACCCCTCAGCTCATGCCGGCCACGATCTTCTACGCACATCAGCTGACCGAACGAATGGCGTATTGTCGCAAGGCCGAAATGCTCACGTGGCTCCGGCCCGACGGCAAGTCACAGGTGACCATCGAGTACGATGGCGATACACCGGTACGAGTCGATACGATCGTCGTTTCGACCCAGCACTCGGCCGAAGTCGGCAACGAACAGATTCACGCCGATATCAAGGAACAGGTAATCAAGCCGGTGATACCACCCGAGTTGCTCGATAACCGGACCAAGTACTACATCAACCCGACTGGACGTTTCGTTGTCGGTGGTCCACAGGGAGACTGCGGGCTGACCGGCCGGAAGATTATCGTCGATACCTACGGCGGTATGGCACGTCACGGTGGCGGCGCCTTTTCGGGCAAGGATCCGTCAAAGGTCGATCGATCCGCCGCCTACATGGCCCGCTACGTGGCCAAAAACTGCGTCGCCGCTGGCTTGGCTGACAAGCTGGAAATTCAGCTGGCCTACGCAATCGGCGTCGCCGAGCCGGTCTCCGTCATGGTTAACAGCTTCGGGACAGGCAAAACCTCGGACGCCGAGATGGCTGAGCTGGTTCGCGCGCATTTCAACCTCACGCCGCGCGGCATCATCGATACGCTCAACCTGAGACGGCCAATCTTCCGCCACACGGCCGCATACGGTCACTTCGGGCGGGAAAACAAGGGATTTACCTGGGAACTGACGGACAAGGCTGAAGCAATCCGCGCCGACGCCGGCCTGGCCGCTCACTGCTAATGGAGAAACTGATGGATTACGACGTCAAAGACCTCGCCTTGGCCGACAAAGGCCGCGACAAGATCGACTGGGCGGACCAGTCCATGCCGGTTCTGCGCCTGATCAAGGAACGATTCGAAAAAGAAAAGCCGCTGGCCGGCCTCAGGATTTCAGCCTGCCTTCACGTGACCACCGAGACCGGAAACCTCGGCCGCACACTGCAGGCGGGCGGAGCAGACGTTCGTCTCTGCGCCTCGAACCCGCTGAGCACCCAGGATGATGTTGCTGCGGCGCTTGTCAAGCATTTCAACATCCCGGTCTTCGCGATTAAAGGCGAGGACAACAAGACGTATTATTCGCATATCACTTCGGCCCTCGCTCACGGTCCACAGGTCACCATGGATGATGGCGCCGATCTGGTCACCACGGTCCTCTCGGAACGCAAGGATCTCATTCCGAATCTCATCGGCGGCACCGAGGAGACAACAACGGGGATCATCCGGTTGAGGAGCATGGCGGCAGATAAGGTGCTGCGGTTCCCGGTGATTGCAGTCAACGACGCTGACACCAAGCACCTGTTTGACAACCGCTATGGAACCGGACAATCGACGATCGACGGCATTATCCGGGCAACGAATCATCTGCTCGCCGGCAACACAGTCGTGGTAGCGGGCTACGGATGGTGCGGCCGGGGTGTGGCGATGCGCGCACGGGGCATGGGTGCCACTGTGATCGTAACCGAAATAAACCCGGTTCGCGCGTTGGAGGCGCTGATGGATGGGTTCCTGGTCATGCCCATGGAGCAGGCCGTGCAACACGGTCGGATCTTCGTCACGCTGACCGGTAACAAGCATGTCATCCGCCGCGAGCATTTCGAGAAGATGCAGGACGGGGCAATCGTCTGCAACTCCGGCCACTTCAACGTTGAGATACAGATCCCGGCGCTCGAATCGCTGGCAGTCGGCAAGCGGAGGATTCGTGACTTCGTCGACGAGTTCAAACTTACCGATGGACGTCGTATCAACCTCCTCGGCGAAGGCAGATTGATCAATCTGGCCGCTGCCGAAGGGCATCCGGCCTCGGTTATGGATATGTCCTTCGCAAACCAAGCCCTGTCGGCGGAATACCTCGTCAAGCATCACAAGGAGCTCGAAAATCAGGTCTACGTCGTACCGGTCGAGATCGACCGCGAAATCGCACGCTTGAAACTCCACGCGATGGGTGTCTGTATCGACAAGCTCACAGAGGAACAGGTTCAGTACCTGTCCTCCTGGAACGAAGGCACTTAACACGGAAGGACACGGACAAACAGACGGACAGACACGGACGATGCAAGTGTGTTTCCGTGGCTGTCCGTGGCTCTGTCTCATGTCCGAGGTCGTCCGTGTTACAGTTGTAAGATGCGTTACGGCTCCCAAGTTGCCCTCGGCCCGTCTCTTACACCGACCGTAAAGTTCATCATCATCGCCAACTGTGCGATTTTCGTCCTGCAGCTGATCTTCGGCTCGACGATCATCCACATCTTCGGGCTCACGCCCGCCCTGGTGTTGTTCAAGCTCTACGTCTGGCAGCCTTTTACCTATCTGTTCCTGCATGGCGGGCTCGGCCACATCTTGTTCAACATGCTGGGGTTGTGGATGTTCGGCTCTGACCTCGAGCGGCATTGGGGAAGCACTCGGTTCCTGCGTTTCTTCTTTTTCACGGGCGCCGGAGCCGGCGTGTTGTCGGTCCTGGTTCACCCGTCGTCAACGGTGCCGACTATCGGAGCCAGCGGGGCGGTTTACGGGATCCTGATGGCTTTTGCCCTGCTTTTCCCCGACCGCATCATCTTCCTCGCCTTTCTCCCGCCGATCCGCGTGAAATACCTGGTGATGATCATGGCGTTCATCGCCTTCGTCCTCGCCATAGGCCAGACCGGCTCCGGAACTCCGATCGATCACATAGCCCACCTTGGTGGCATGGCCTTTGCTTTTCTTTATGTGAAGGGATGGGTTTCGCCGGCGGCGATCAGGGAAAGCATATTCCGGTGGCGGATGAAGAGGCTGCAGCGGCGCTTCAAGGTCTACGAGGGCCAAAAGGAAAACCCCCGCCCCCGTACGGCAACCCGCCCCCGAAATCGTCGCGATAACGATTTCTGGATCAACTGACGACTGCGCACTACCCACTACCCACTACCCACTTATCGGTCAGCCGGTCAGCCGGTCAGCTGTCTTACCTCTGCCCGGGTTCGATCACCTTCACCTGCAGGCCTGCCTTTAGAGGCTCGTTGGGCTCGAGGTGATTGAGAAGGGCCAGTTGATCGATCGTCACGCGACGGTTACCGGTCCGCTCGGCCAGGCTACGTAGCGTGTCCCCGACAAAGGGCAGGGATACAGGAGTCAACTGCAGTTCTAAGCAGTTGGTTGTACTTCCATTATAAGTTCGACTCGGGACCGAGGCCAACAGCGGTCGCCCGTCTGCCGTGTTTCGACCACCTGCAAGAGGTCATTGCAATCAGGCGAGGAGCTGAATAATAATAAAATCTACCAAAAAGATAGGAATAGTAGATCCGCATGAAAATCACCGCCAAAGTCGAATACGCGGTTCTGGCAATCTTCGAGCTGGCCATCGGTCCGGCGGATCGGCAGGTCCAGGCGAGGGAAATCGCCGAGCGCCAGAAGATTCCGCTCCGCTTTCTCGAGCAGATCCTGATCCAGCTGAAAAAGGCGGGGTTGGTGAAAAGTGTCCGTGGCGCAGCCGGGGGCTATTTGTTGGCTCGCGGACCGGCTATGATCCGGCTCAAGGATGTCATGGAGGCGGTTGAGGGAGAACTGACCTTGATTGATCCTGCGGTCGCGCCCGGTTCAATCGTCGCCAGGGTGTTCTCGGAGATCGAATCCGATCTGATCAGCCGGTTGCAGTCGGTGACGATTCAGGACCTGGTGGTCAGAAAGATGACCGAGGATGGCATCGCGTCTTACCAGATTTGAACTGACAACCGACAACTGACAACTGACAACTGACAACTGACAACTCACTCCAAGAGCCAGCCAACCGGGCCGAAAAGCGGCGGATTCTGAACCGCGAATCCGCCCTACGACCGCTCGCCGTGCGGAATCGGTCAGTCGTAGGGCGGATTCGCGGTTCAGAATCCGCCGCTTTTCGGCCCGGTTGGCGAGTCCGTCCGCTGGGCAGTACCGCGTGAGGCGGTCAGTGGTCAGGCGCTAAGCCGGCGACAGCCCGTAGGCCGCCTTCATGTCTTTCAGGGCGATTGCAGTGCGGGCGCAGACCCGGCAAAAGGCATTGAAGTCCAGGCCCAGACGCGTATAGCATCCGGAGTCCATTTCAAAGTTGAGGCCCTCACGGCCCAAGCCTATCCCAATCGTCTTCGCGACCAGGTTCGCCAGCGCCACCGCATCCACACTCGCCGTCGGATCGGGCAGTGGGACCTTGTGATGCCGCACAATCGCCTCGACCAGGAAGTCGGGGAACTGCCACTGCTGGACAATCGCGGCACTGACATCGGAGTGATCGCAGCCGATGAGTCTTCGTTCGGCTTCCGCGAACGTGATGCCCTCCGCCTGGGCGAGTTGCGTCAGTTCGAGCGCGGACGTCTGGAGAGACCGGGACATCGCGACTTTGCCGACGTCATGCAGCAGTGCGGCGAGAGTGGCCGCCCTTGGAATATCCTTGCGCGGGTTCTCGCGAATCGTTTCGATCACGGCCAGCGAGGCGACGGCCCCATGAAGCCAAAAATCGAGCGAGCTGAGGCCGAACAGTTCGGCGCTCCACCCGGTATGCAGTAGGTGGTCGGTCAACAGGACCTCAAGCAATGCGCTGAGGCCAAAGCGTGGAGCGGCGTCTTGCAGACGTTCGATCGGGTACCGGCCCGAGTAGTACGGCGAATTGAAGACAGCCAACAATCTGGCGGTTAGCTCCGTATCCGGCTCGATCAATGCCGCGATTTCGGCTCCAAGCTGTTCGTCGTCGTCACGTTCTCGTCCCAACTCCTTTAGCAGGAGCGAGACGGCGGCAGGCAAGGGTTTGAATTGGGATAAGCTTTCACACAGTTGGGCAGGAATGGCCATCGATTACCCCCCCGGGTCCGAAAGACGCCGGAAGAATAAGTTGCAACCGCGTGCGCTGTCAATAAGAACTGCCGACTGCGCACTGCGCACTGCCAACTGCGCACTGACCGGTTCAAGAGCCTGCCAACCGGGCCGTAAAGCGGCGGATTCTGAACCGCGACGCCGCCCTACGACTAGTCGGCATGCGAAGACGGTCAGTCGTAGGGCGGATTCGCGGTTCAGAATCCGCCGCTTTACGGCCCGGTTGGCAGAGTCATTCCTCAGGGGTGTCAGCTCTACGGCCCGGTTGGCACCGTCTGCCCTCACTGATTAGTCGGCAGCGCGCAGTGGGCAGTGCGCAGTGCGCAGTGGGCAGCGCCGGTCAGTCTTCTCCGGGTTCCTCGGGCTTGGCATTCTTCAGCTTTTCGATCTGGGCAAGGCGCTCGCGGACACGCTGTTCGAATCCCTGGTCCGACGGCGTGTAGTACCTGCGCCCGGCGAGGTTCTCCGGCAGGCAATCCATCCGTGAAACGCGGTCTTTTTCGTCGTGGGCGTACCGGTAGCCCTTCGAGTAGCCCAGTTCTTTCATCAGTTTTGTTGGAGCATTGCGCAGGTGCAGCGGCACCGGGTCGTTGCGCGTTGTTTTCACGTCGTCCTGCACCCGCCCGTAGGCAACGTAGACGGCATTGGATTTCGGCGCCTGGGCCAGGTAAACCGCCAGCTGGGCCAGTGCCAGATTGCCTTCCGGTTGCCCTATGAATTGAACGGCCCGCATCGCGGAAATGGCGAAGTTCAGCGCCCCCGGTTCTGCCAGGCCGACATCTTCGGATGCGAAGCGAACCATGCGACGGGCGATATAAAGCGGGTCTTCGCCCCCTTCCAGCATTCGGACGAGCCAGTAAAGGGCGGCGTTCACGTCGCTGTTGCGCAGCGATTTGTGCAGGGCCGAAATCAGGTTGAAATGCTCTTCGCCCCCTTTATCGTAGAGGAGCATCCTCTTCTGAACCGCCTCGTCGACGATCTCGGCGGTGATCACGGGATTCGCATCCCGTTTCTTGAGCGCGAGCTGTGAGGCGACCTCGATGGCGTTGAGTGCGATGCGGGCGTCGCCGTTCGCGAAGGCCGCGATGCGGCGGAGCACCTCGTCCGGGGCCGAAAGACCAAGGGATCCAAGGCCGGCTTCAGGGTCGGCCAGCGCCCGCCTGAGGATCTCGACCAGGTGATCCTCCTCCAGGGGTTTTA
Source organism: uncultured Acidobacteriota bacterium (assembly GCA_964421755.1). Lineage (GTDB taxonomy): Bacteria > Acidobacteriota > UBA6911 > RPQK01 > RPQK01 > CAVUUN01. Next base: position 2,071 of record CAYQYP010000244.1, on the reverse strand, counting down.
GCACGAGCACACGGCTGCGCGACAGAAGCGGCGAAATCACTTCGAAGGAAGGGTTCTCGGTAGTCGCTCCGATGAGGACCACGGCGCCGCTTTCAACGTGGGGCAGGAAAGCGTCCTGTTGGGCCTTGTTGAAGCGATGGATCTCGTCGACAAAAAGGATCGTGCGGCGGTTGAACGCACGCCGCTGGTAGTCCGCTTCCTCGACGATCTGCTTGACGTCCTTGACGCCGGCCAGGACGGCGCTGATCGCCGCAAAATGTGACTGAGTCTCGGTTGCGATGATACGGGCAAGCGTCGTCTTGCCTACGCCCGGCGGGCCCCAGAAGATCATCGAGGACAGCTGGTCGGACTTGATCATCTCGTGCAGGATCTTGCCTTCGTTCAAAAGGTGATCCTGCCCAAGAACGTCCTCGAGCTTTCGGGGACGCATCCGCTCGGCCAACGGGGCGTCCTTGCGGACGCGGTCCTGTTCGTTGTCGGGCGGCAGTGAGGAAAACAGATCTCGGCTCATGTATACATCTTCTGCCGGTATATTTCGTACATGATGACGGAACCGGCCACCGAGGCGTTCAGGCTCTCGGTGCCTTTTTGCATCGGGATGACGAGACGCTCATCGGCCAGCGCTTCGGTCTCCGGGTCAATCCCCGCCCCCTCGTTCCCGATCACAACGGCGCTTGGAGGGGAAGGCGAGGCGCGGAAGAGCTCGACACCTGCTTTGCCTCCGGCTGCGGTGATCCGGTACCCGCGTTTCTTCAACTCGGTCAACTCGATGCCCTCCAGGCAGGGGACGGCAAAGAGCGAGGAGGAGGAAGCACGGACCACCTTCGCGTTGAAACAGGAAACCGTCCCGGGACTGGCGATGAGACTAAACATGCCGGTTGCGGCGGCGGTCCGAAACAGCGTGCCGAGGTTCCCGGGGTCCTGCAGGCGGAGCAGGTAGATGACCCAACCACCGATCTCGTCCCAATTCCAGCGCGGTTTGGAAAAGAAAGCGACCATGGCCTGGGGGGACTGCACGTTGGACATGGATTCGAGTAGCTTCAGGGGCATGTGAACTGCATCCGCGGCGCGATCCGCCAACTCAGCGAGCTCCCGGTCCTCGGGCCCCGAAAAAAGAAGCAGCTGGATCTGCCGCCTGGCGGCGAGTTCCCTGATCTGCTTTGCGCCTTCGACGGGGATCCAGGGACAACCTTTCTCTTCCGGATGCCTGGAGTAGCTCAGCCAGAGCTTAAAACGGGGGTTCTGACGGCTCTCGATGCTGTCAAATGCAGCAGCCACAATGACATGGTATTCTACCACGTGGTCCGAGACTATGCCCGTCCTCACGCTTGATCTGGAGCAGCCCGATCCCCAGGTGATTCGACAAACCATTGAAGTGATCAGGGAGGGGAAAATCCTGCTTTACCCCACCGATACCATCTACGGGCTTGGATGCGATCCTTTTCAGCCGGACGCCTTACGCCGGATCTTGGAAGTGAAGGGAAGGGCTTCGAGCAAAGGGCTGCTGGTCCTGGTTCATTCGCCGGTCGACGCGTTGTCTCTCGCCGCTCGCGTCCCGCCCACCTTCCAATCGCTGGCCGCGCGTTTCTGGCCCGGGCCCGTTACCTTCCTGCTCCCCGCATCACCGCATCTTCCCGGACTGCTGGTCGGTGAGGGCGGCCTGATCGGTGTCCGGTGCCCGTCCCAGTATTTCCTCGAACAACTCCTGCGAGATCTGGATGCGCCTCTTGTCTCTACGAGCGCGAGTATATCCGGAGAGCCGGAAGTGGCCTCGGTCGCCGAGCTGCGTCGGCTGTTCGAAGAGAAGGTGGACCTATTCCTGGACGCTGGTGAACTGCCCGCGCGCCGGGCATCCAGCGTCGTGGACCTGAGCGTGGATCCGCCTCGGCTGGTGCGCACGGGCGAGCAGGCGGACGAGATCGAGCGGGCGCTGACGACTGACAACTGAGAAGGTGTGAAAGAATCGGGAGACGAGGCGAATGTACGTTTTCGACCCCAAAGGGGTCGCGTAGCAAAGCCCAGGGTTGGCCGCGTTGTCTGCGGCCTACCCTGGGTGACCAGGGAGTGGTTC
>CAYQYP010000243.1:0-20289 GCA_964421755.1 uncultured Acidobacteriota bacterium | reverse complement strand
GCCTGTCGCAAGGATTTGAAACTGCGACAGGCCAGATCCAGCGTGCAGGTGAGAATGACAAGAGGATTTGCTGGTGTCAAGCTTGATCTCAGCGTTCGACTTCTGGCCTCCGAAGCATGAGTGGCTTGAACTTCACCTATCAAGGCTGGTAGTCATACCCTAGCCAAGTGGTTTGGTGGTGCAGGCCGGCCCTTATTTAAGCGCGCAAAGGTTTCCGTCGGTCCGTACCGTTTAGCTGCCCTGACAGTAAGGGACGAGGACAATTGCGTTTTTCCTGGCACAGCCATGTTCTCCTCGTAGGCTTGGCATTGCGAATACCAAGTTTCAGCCAGGCCTGTTAAGGTGAGTAGGCCCAGTTACTGAATCCGAATGGAGGGGGCGCCATGAAGAAGCTGATCGCCGTCGTTTTGCTTGCCGTTGGAATAGTCTCCGTCACCCAGGGTCAGACCGGCTCCCGGCCGGTGCGCCTCGGTATTGCGGGCATGAGCCATGACCACGTGCACGGGATTCTTGGGCGGGCGCCGAAAGGAGACATCGAGCTCGTCGGAATCTGGGAGCCGAACCAGGCACTGGCCGCACGCCTTGCCGGACGCTACAAGTTCGACTCAGCGCTCGTCTTCTCCGACCTGGCGACGATGCTCGACAAGACGAGGCCCGAGGCCGTGGCTGCCTTTGGTTCCATTGCCGATCACTTGCCGGTACTACAAGCTTGCGCGCCTCGTGGAGTGCATGTCATGGTTGAGAAACCGCTGGCGTTCCGCTTCGATGACGCGCGAGCCATCAGGGATCTAGCCGAGCGACACAAGATCCACGTGCTGACCAACTACGAAACGACCTGGTACCCGAGCGTTCACGCGGCCGGCGAGTTGGTCGCGAAGGACGCAATCGGTGATCTTCGCAAGATCGTCGTGCGAGACGGCCATCGTGGCCCCAGGGAGATCGGATGCAGCGAAGAGTTCCTGGCCTGGCTGACGGATCCTGACGGAAACGGCGCCGGAGCGCTGGTCGATTTCGGCTGCTATGGTGCCAATCTCATCACCTGGCTGATGTCCGGCGCAACTCCCTTGTCGGTCACCGCCGTCACCCAGCGGATCAAGCCGGATATCTACCCAAAAGTCGATGATGAAGCCACGATCATCGTCACCTATCCGCAAGCACAGGGGATTATTCAGGCGTCCTGGAACTGGCCGGTAGGCCGGAAGGACATGGATATCTACGGCCGACACGGCTACCTGTCGGCCCCGGACGGCACCCGGCTGCGCATGAGGAAGAACGAACGCAGCACCGAGGAGCCGGTCACCATCCCAGGGCTGGAAGCGCCCTACAATGACTCCTTCGCCTATTTCGCCGCGGTAGTCAGAGGAACGGTCGAGGTGAGAGAGCGCGACCTGTCCTCGCTCACCAACAACATGGTTGTGGTCAGGATCCTGGATGCCGCCATCCGGTCTGCACGGGAGGGCAGGACCATCCTGCTAACCGACGAAAGCAGGAAGTGATTAAAATCAATCGGTTTGAACTGGTCGGGGCAGAGGGATTTGAACGCCCGACACCCTGCTCGATCAGATCTAATCCCCGTCTGCCTGGCCGGATCTTCGCAGCCGGATATACGCCGGAAACGAGAACGAGCCGTATTCACCCGGGATAACAAAGGAAGCATAGCCGTGCATCTCCTCCTTCTCGGGAAGTAGACAGAGCTCGACCTTATCGGGTACTCCCTCGCTATAACCGTCCATCGGGGCCATGAGCTTGAAGCTTCCTGTTAGGAAGCCGGCTTCCCAACGCAGCCCCTCCACAACACTCCCTTTTCCTCGCCGCACGCGCGCCAACACGTTGTCATCAGCGGAGAAATCGAGAGTGACAGGAACTGAGCCGCCGTTTCCGTCAATGTGTCCTGTCCATTGGCCGTTGACCCTTTCATCCCGTTTCCAGCCTCTATGATGTTGGCCTTGGAAGGCCTTGATGCCCTTTTCAAGCTTCGCTTTGAACCCGGGGTGCCAGGCATCAAGAGCTTCAGAAGCGACCTCATCGGCGGCGCCGTTGGAAGTCGAATTGGTCAGGCAAATGACTGCCAACCTGTGATCGGGGAGCAAAAACAACGCGGAGGTGCCGCCATGGACAGAGCCGTTCGAGACGAGCCAGCGAAGCCCACTCTCCAACTCGGCGCTCCCCCAGCCGAGGGCCATCACCGCAGCGGGAACGTCACGCGGCCGTTCAAAATGCATTTGGTCGAGCAGGCTTCGGGAAAGAAGGGGATGGCCGCTTCCTACTTTTTCTCCCTTCGCAACTTGTCCCAGATGGAACATCGCGTAGCGAATCAAATCATGCCCGCTCGACCACATGCCGGCAGCGGCGGCCGGCGAGAAGTCGTACGGTTTGAGTCTCTTCCCGGTCGCGTCGTACATCCCTGCTACTCCCGACGCTTTTCTCCATCCGACCCATGTGCGCGTCATTCCGAGAGGACGAAAGACCCTCGAATCCATGAACGCGCTGAAGCTACTTCCCGAGCAGGATTCGACTAGTTGGCCGGCAATCGCGTATGAGTTGTTCGCGTAGTGGCTAGTGCCGCCCGGCGGGAATACAACGAGAGCCGTACGGGCGAAGAACGCCGCGGAAGCCGGGATCCTGCCCGGCGGATAACACGCCCACCCATGTGGTATTCCTCCCGTCATATTGAGGACTCGCCTGACCGTCAGGTCCTCCGGTTTCCCGCGGAAGAATCTGACCCTGCGAGGGGCAATCAGCGGTATGACGGGTTGGTCGAGTTTGATGCGCCCCTCCTGCACGAGCCCCAAGACCCCGGTTGCGGTTATCGATTTTGAGAGAGAACCGAGGGCGTAGACAGTCTGAGGCGTCGCCTTGATCTTCGCCTCCTTGTCTTCCCAGCCGAACGTTTCCTGCCAGGCAACTTCTCCGTCTTTCACAACCGCGATGAACACCGAGGCGAGCTTGCCCTCGTCCACGCGGTGCTGGATCGCCGTTCGAAGGCGTTTAACTTGAAGGGGTAGTCGAGCGGGTGAGCGTTCGGCGGAAGGCTGTCCTGGTGGATGGAGCGAAGCTAGTCCTAGCAGCAAGCCAAGATATACCGTGAAGGCGAACAAAATACGTACCGCCATTGTTTGATCCTTTCAGCATTGTCTGATCCTTTCAGAATGAGACTTGATAGAAGGCAGAACAGTTGTGTTGGCCGGGAAATATCAGATCGCCCTACGCTAATTCCCAACCAGACGTCGGTAAGCGAACCGCCAGAGCGGCGGAATGCAGAACCCGATTAATGTCCACTGAATGCTTCCGAGAATTAGAAGAAACGGCCAGAACAGATGGAGAGTGACATCGCTGATCGTCTCCAAGCCCACTAACCAGACAAAGGTATCGACCGGTCCCGGCGACGGCATGTTCAAGACCCAGACAATAATCCGTTCGCTAACCCAGTAGGCCAGAGAGTCAACCGTGCGGACGGCGTCATAAGCCCGGTTCCACTCTCCGACCGGTGTCCCGTCTTCCGCGATGTGGTATTTCCACACGTACTCGACCCACATCATCAGCAGAAAGTGAAGGATAACCAAAGCCGCCGGAAAACGAACTGTTCCGCGCCTGGAGAGAAGCTTGCGCCAGCGCATCACTCCGCTTAGACACCGCCTTGGCGATTTCACCCTCCACCTATCTTCAAAAGAACCGGGCAATCGGGAGTCCGGAGAGGATGTAATACCTGCAGGCAGTCAATAATGCAGACACAGCACGCGACACTGTCCGAAACTATTTAGTCACCGTGATTCCCGTCACCGGCTCGAGGTTCTTCACCCGGAACTGATGGGGCCAGTCTCCCCGGGCGGCGTTGCCGCCATCGGTCCGCCGGCACGCGCCGGATCGTTGATGCCCCGTGCCCTGCTTTTGCGCAACAGGCCCGCGCGGGAATTGCGGGACGGTCCCCGGCGCCTTCGAAGAGCGCCGGGGTACCAAGGCGTTCTACTGACTCGGCGGAGGCGGAGCAAAGGTCAGCGTGTAGTTGGTTCCGCTGAGAACCGACAGGGTGTAGTTCCCATTGGTGTCCGTAGTTGTCATGGAGGTAAACATCACACCCGTGGCCCCGGTGACCGACTCGGTGGTCGCTGAGACCGACACGTTTCCCACTCCCTGGGATTGGGGGTTGGTCACCTTTCCCGTGATACTCACGGCGCCCGGAAGAGCAGGAATCGTGAAGCTTTCGGTGCGGTTGCCGTTCAGTGCCGCAACCTGCCTGCCGGGGAAGGGGAACATGACCCTTCCGCCGTTTGCTCCATGCGGATAAGTGATCCCCACCGTCTGGGCACGGCCGCTGATCACGTGGATCGAGTAGGCTCCATCGGATCCGCCGATCGGTCCGGAACTGCTGCCCGCGTGGTAATTGCACATCGCGGTTGTCACGGCGGGGATCGTGTTGTCGCCGGAAACGATCGAAGAACCTGCCGGCATGCCATTTGCCCCTGTCCTCGCCACCGTTCCCGACAGGGTGGAGAAGGCCGGCACCGCGAAGTTGGCGGTTCTCGCCCCGTTGACCTGTACGGATCCGACGTTGTAGAAGCCCAGCAGGTCCTGTTGATTAGTGGTCAGGTCAAGAATCATCAAACTGACCGTGTATGTTCCGTTGGGTAGCTGCACTTGGTAGGACCCGTTAGAATCGACATCAGCGGTCCCGGTGACCGTGAGGTTGGACGAGGCCATCTGAATGTAAACGCCGGCGTTGGCCGGCAAAGTAGCCAGGCCGGTTACCGTTCCGCTGACCGTTGACACGGTCATTGCGGGAACGGTTATGTCCCGTGTCGTATCCGCGTTCACCTGGACGGTCGTCGGATCGGTGTACTGGGACAGAACCGACGAGCCGAGGGGCACCGATTGCGGCAAGTAGCAAACGCGAAGCGTGTAGGTACCGGCGGGGAGGACGATCAAATACTTCCGGGTCAGGAAATTGACAGGGCCCGAATAAGACTGGCCTCCCGAGGCCGTTGCGACAACCAAGTTTGCCATGGTGACGTCGCCGCTTACGGTTCCAGAGAGCTGGGACCCGGTCTGGAGGGCCGCGTTCACGGTCGTGTTCGAAGTTGCAGTGACCCCGGTTTGGGTTTTTGCCAGGAGCTTGGTGCCTGTCGCGGTCCCGCCGCTTGTGTAGGCTCCCTCGGTCACAGGAAGCGTGGTGTACGAAATCGGCGAACTGTTTTGCCGAAGAGTTATGGCAGAGACCTGGCCGGTGGCCGTTATGGAAAGCGAGCCCTGGAAGGTCCCGTGTCCCGGAAAGAGCTCCGAGACGAATTGCGCCGTCTGGCTCTTGGCCGCCAGATTGGTAGGATCAGCCGTCGCGACAACCTGACCTGTGGAGTTCAGCAACCGCACAGTGATGACCGTTGCAGCGTTCTCGGCATTAAAGAAGGCGACCCCGGTATCAAAACTGGCGGAGATATCGACGGGCAGGGTCAGCGCCGTCTTTCCCTCTGAATCGCCGACGCCGGCCTCGGTCATGAAGGTGTCACCGGTGTAAAGGGTGAAAATGGCCGAAACGCCTATCGGCACGTTGGATGTCACCTCGGCCGTGCCGACCTCCAGTGCGCCGGAGCCGTCCGTCTGGAGGAAAGCCGCGCCGCGGGCCGCTAGGCTCTGGGAAAAAGTCGCAACGTTGTTAGCCACTCCATCGGGTATCGTTACGTTCAAGGCCGACCCGTTTTGCTTTCGTAGGGTGACGTTCACGTTGGCTTGCGAACCCGAGAGGTTGAAAAGAACGAAAGTGGTTTTCATCTTCAGCCCGGATGGGTGCGTGCCATTCGCCACCTGTGGAAGCCTGAAAGACGTCTGGGGCGATGCGTTGGACACCACGGGGAGAGTCGTGTAGGAGAGTGGCGCCCCGTTCTGCCGCAGCGTTATCGCCGAGATCGGCTGACTGCTTGTAATCGCAAGTGAGCCACGGATGTTGGAGAGGGAGGGGAAGAGGCTTCCCGGTCCAGCCGCAAAACCCGCCATGTGACCGCCGGCTCTCAAGGTCAACGGGAGACTGGCCGCCTGTGTTCCGTTCGATCTTAAGAATTGGACGGTCAGACTTGCATCGGTGTCGCCTGGGTTAAAAAGGGCGACCCCGGTGTTGAACTGACCGGTCGCATCGACAGGGATGACGAAGCTGGTGAGGAGCTGGGATGCTCCAACTCCAGCCTCGGTGACGAAACGCTGCGCGGTGTCGTAAAGCGTGAAAATCGCCGCGACCCTGGCTGATCCGGTCGCTCGCTCAACGAGCGCCGCGCCGACTTTTAACGCCCCGGTCCCGTCGGTTTGCAGAATCACTGTCTGTCCGGCCATCACGATCACCTGGAACTCGTCGTCGGCACCGCGATCTGGAATCGTGACGACCATCGGGTCGCCGTTTTCGTCAGTCAGCTTCAAAGTCACGAAGTCGGGAAGGTCGGTCGGGTTGAACAAGATAAAGGTGGTACGCATGCTTCCGCCTGCGTACGTACCATTGGCTACCTGCGGCAGGTAAGCATCCGTCTGCGCGAACAGGCAGGTGGTAGCGAGGAAAATCCCAAGCGCTGCAACGATTAGTCGGTTCTTCACGGTTCTCTCCTCAGCGTTGATAACCCTTACGCAATGACTGCGCGACAGCATACCTCAAAAACCGCGTTACGACCCAAAGCCGTCGTCAATAGGAAAGAGCAAAAAAAGTTTTTTGCGGCTGCCTGCCCCGCTCCCTTCGGTATCGGCAACAACAGCAGGAGTTCACCAATTGTGAGTATGAGGACCCCCCAGACATGTCACATTTGGAGCGCGAGCGGTGTCTTCTCCGAAGAAGAGAGCTCGTTCAAACAGGGCTGGGACGGGCGACTTGCCTGTTCATCGGCTCCTTCTAGATTCAGCGTCGTGATGATTTGAAGCGTGTCAGAGCTTCAATTTTCAGTTTCAATTTCTGTTACCAGCGAACGACGAGGACGAGAACTGAAAGTGGAGCTCTGACACCCTTCAGATGACACCCTTCAGAGAGCAGGATCGAAGAAGACCATGTCCGGATCGAGAAGTTCGAGAAACGCGCCGGGATCACTGTTCCATTCGTTGTCCGACCGGTCCGATCACTTCCTGACAGAAGGCGGCAACGGTCGGACGTTGACCTCTTTGAACCAGACTAGTTCGCCAGGGTCGTGATTCTGCAAGCCGAGGAGCGTGATGATCATTGTCTGCCATTCGCCAGGCGCCTTTTTCGAAACGCCGGATGCAGGCGCGAGCGAGTAGATGGCGCCGGTCCGGTGCAACGCGTCTCCGCTCGCATGAAATAGGGGGCCAGCCACGGTATTTACCTTATTATTGTGGGGCCGAAATAAGGTGAATACCGTGGCTGGCCCCTTATTTAGGCCCCTTATTTACTTGACCTCAAAGAGTTAAACGAACTGAAATCTCAGACACGGCCCCCGGCTACCGACCCAAAATACCGCACTCAATTACCGCACAGCTTCAGGGGGTGATGCGGTTGCGATCTCTTGGGAACAGCGCCGTTTCACGAAGATTCTGACGGTTTAACAGGAGCATCAGGAATCTCTCCAGCCCTATCGCAAATCCACCGTGGGGCGGCATTCCATACCGAAACGCGTCCAGGTACCCGGTAAATGGTTCAAGAGGCAGGTTGCGATCAGCAAGCGCTCTTACATAATCTGCATAAAGATGGAGTCGTTGGCTGCCGGTCACCAGTTCCATCCCGCGGAAGAGGAGATCGAACCCGTTCGTATAGCGGGGATCCTCTGGATCCGGGTGCGTGTAAAAAGGTCTTTTCGACGCAGGGAATCCGGTCACGAAAAGGAAATCAGATTGGTAATGTTCAAGAGCCCATTCGCAGAGCCATCTTTCGTGTTGCGGGCTCAGGTCCGGTTCTTGTCGGCAGTCTTCGCCATAGCGTGTATAGATCAGCTCCAGCGCATCCGGAAAGCAGATGTCGGGGAACTCGTTCGGCATGGCCGGCGCCTTGATACTCAACAAAGCTACTTCAGACGGACAGTGACGAAACAGGTGTTCGACCATGGCGCGGACAAGATCCGTCAACAGCCTCATGACGGTAAAGTGGTCTTGGATAAAGCCGAACTCGACGTCCATACTCACGTACTCGTTCAAGTGACGCGATGTTGAATGCGGCTCAGCTCGAAAGACCGGAGCAATCTCAAAAACACGTTCGAAAACGCCCACCATCATCTGTTTGTAAAACTGGGGACTTTGTGCGAGGTATGCATCGTTGCCAAAATAGTCGAGCTTGAAGACATTGGCGCCACTTTCAGTGGCGGAAGCTACGATCTTCGGAGTCAAAATTTCCGTAAAGCCCGCGGCATGGAGGTGCGCTCGGTAGGCAGCCATCACCGCTCCGCAGAGTGTGAAGACTGCTCGCTTCTCAGGGTGCCTTAACCCGAAGGCGGCATTGTCCAGAAACGTGTCGAGATTGACGTTGACGACTGCTTTGTTGATCGGAAATGGGACCGGATCGGTTACTGGCGAGAGGACACGCATCCGTGGGCTGTGGATCTCGAAACCGCCGGGAGCTTGCCTCTCCGCCACGACTGTCCCCTCAATCTCAAGCACGCTTTCATCCTGAAGCCCGGACAGCAGGTCCAGCTGCTCCTTCGAGTCGACGACGATCTGTCCTATGCCTGAGACATCCCGGAGCAAAAGGAAGGCTAACTTTCCAACGCGTCTGACGGTATGCATCCACCCGGCAACCAGGACCTCTCTGCCTGCATTCGACGGCAGGTCAGCGACGAATGTACGTTTCATGGCTCCCTTTTCCTGTACTTTGAACGACCATGGTACATCTTCAAGAACATCCTTTCACTCTCTCAGAGAAGCAGTGGAGCGAGTCAGGTGGTCCGCTTACTCTCGCTCGCTTCTCTCGCTCTCGTGCGCGGCTCCATTCGATCTCGCCCTCCGCCGGGAACTCGCCGGTCTCTCCGCCTATCACCATACCTTCCCTCGATTCGGTCCGGCAACGCTTCTCGGAACTCGACTCCCGGCAGCCTGAGAATCAAGTCGATTCGGTCAGGAGCAATGCCAACCGGAAGGATCTGTTGCTCGTCTCCCTTCTCAAAAAGGACACGGCTGCCGAATTCAGCGAGAGCCTTATATCGATCGGGCGGGACGCGGGAATTGGGAAAAGGGGTCGGAAAAGGGGGTGCCGTCCAGCCACCTAATTCACGTTTTATTGAAAAACGTGGCGCCTCGTTCACGGTAGTTTTCGCGTTCCCACTCGCGCCTGTGTTAAGGCCTTCGAGGAGAATATGATAGAGTCCCGTTTCAACAAAGAGGCACCATTGCGTTTGGTGAATCGCCGGATCTTGGCTGGATGGATGGTTGTCGCCGCTCTCGGATTGACTGCTTCTGTCGCTCTCGTCTGGCATCGGTATGCCGGGATCGTCAGCCTTGATTGCGACCCGGCCGATCAGGCGGCGGGTGTTGCAGCAAATCCTTCGCTTTTGAGTGGCGTTCGGTCGCTCGATGGCGATCTTGAATCCATTCGCGCAGCCTGTCGAGTGCCTGCGCTTGCGGCGGCTGTCGTCCGCGCCGACGGCATAGCGGCCATGGGCGCGGTCGGCGTGCGGAAAGCAGGTTCATCGCTTCGTGTCGAGGTCACGGACCGTTTTCATATAGGCTCTTGCACTAAGTCAATGACGGCCACGCTCATCGGCATGCTGGTTGATCGAGGCCTGTTGCGCTGGGAGACAACCCTGGCAGACATCTTCCCGGATGTTGCCCAGGGATTTCGACCCGAATATCGGATGGTAACGGTCGATCAACTGCTCCATCATCGGTCGGGACTGCCGGACGATCGCGAAGATTCCGTGATCTACCGTCGTCTGCTGAATCTGCGAGGACCGCTTGCAGGGCAGCGAATGGACCTGGTGGCAATCGGCATGCAGCTGCAACCATCGGCCGCGCCCGGAACACAGACGAACTATTCGAACATGGGCTACAGCATCCTCGGCGCCATCGTGGAGCGTGTGACCGGCGTGTCCTGGGAAGAGAACATGCGCCGTTCCCTCTTCGAGCCCCTCGGCATGGACTCCGCTGGTTTTGGATCTCCGAGCAGCGGACAGAGTCTGAAACAGCCGTGGGGACACCGCATCACCTCGTTCCCGTTTGCGAGGCTTGTTTCGGATTCGGAGACCAGCCAGCCGCCGGCGACATCACCGTCCGGGAACGTAAGTCTGACACTCGAAGACTGGGCGAAGTACGCGCTCCTGCACCTTAATGCCGAACGTGGGCAATGCCGGCTTCTCGAGTGCGCGACGTTCGGTCATTTGCATTCGGCATCTTTCGATTCAAAGGTGGCCTGCGGTTGGGGACTGAATCGCTACGACTGGGCCGGAACCGTCCTCGAGCATGCGGGGTCCGAGGGATCCTGGTATGCCACGATAGGAATTGCTCCGGAAATGGGCTTCGCAATCCTAACGGCATCGAACCAAGGTGGTCCGGCGGGTAGCAAAGCCTGCGAGGGTGCCGCACTGGTGGCGGCCAGACGTTGGCTGGAAACGCACTAGACTGCTTAAAACCCAGGCAGAGAAACCGAGATGAAGAACTTGAGGAATTCGGGGACCATTCTACTAGTTCACCTTCCATCGGAACCGCGCTGGCGAAGCTCACCGCGGCCACCCCCGGAATCGCTGCCAGTCTGGCGGCGATCGCGTTCTCCATCCGAGTCACTTGCTCCGCGTCGGCCACCATCGCCGGCGGAATCGAAATGCGGAACGTCTGGATCGAATCCGGCCGCGTGAAACCCGGCTCCACGCCTTGGAGTTTTTGGAAGGTTCGAATCATCAGGCCCGACCCGATCAACAGCACCAGCGCGAACGCCACCTGCACCACCACCAGCGTATTGGACGCGCGGTGCCCTTCCCGGCTCTGACTGACCGTGCCCTCCGGTCGCGAGGGATATCTGCGATCCCGCGTACTTCAGCACTGGCAGCCCGCCAAACAGGAATCCGCAAATCATCGCCGCTGCCAGCGTAAACAGCAAGGCAGTCGCGTCCAGTGAAATCTCGCTCGAACGCGGAAGATTCGCGGGCCCGATCGTGTGCAGCAGTTGCAAACCTCCGTACGCTGCTGCGGCACCGAGCGCCCCTCCCGCCAGGCTCAGCACCATGCTCTCCGTCAGCATTATTCCCGCGATGCGCCGCCATCCCGCCCCGAGCGCCGTACGCACCGCGTACTCCCGCTGCCTCGCCTCGGCCCGCACTAACATCAGATTCGCGATATTCGCGCACGCGATCAGCATCACCACGCCGAGCGTTCCCATCACCACCCACAAAACGCTGCCGACGTTCCCCACGACGCGATCCCGTAACGGGCGAAGGGCCGGAGTGATCCGCCACGATGTGTACACGCTTTTCGCGAGGGGATTACCGATCTCTTCCCCCGCGCTGATTGGCCACGAGTCCATCCAGATCGGGATCAACCGCTCCATGTCGGCGTTGGCTTGCGCGACGGAAACGCCCGCCTTCAGCCGCGCGACGCCGTGGAACCCGAATCCGGCCAGAACCGTGCGGCTGCGGTCAAAACGGATCGGCAGAATCAGCGCGGCAGGCGTGTCGGCGACGCTAAAGCCGACAGGCATGACGCCCAGGATCTCGCGCGGGCGCGCGTCCATAATAAGTTTGCGGCCGATCACCGCGCGATCGCCGCCGAATCGCTGGCGCCAGTAGCCGTGGCTGATCAGCACCACTTCCGGAGCACCGATTTCCTGATCTTCGGCCGATAACCAGCGTCCCAACACGGGCGGGACACGGAGCGAATTGAGCACACCATCGCTGACGCTGAGACTGCGAACCTGTTCAGGTTCGGCGAATCCCGTGACCGCAGCCACCCCAGGAATCCACACGCCCATGGACTCGAAGCTCTCATTCTGCTCGGCGTAGGTGAAATCACCTACCGATATGTGTGCCCCGAGCAGGGCTTCAGAACCACGGCTGAACGGGATCTAGCCCGTCTGCGAGTCGCTGGGGCGCCTCGGTGGACGCGCCGAGCCAATGGCCGGCGAGACACAGCCGGGTTCCACGGCGCTCGTCACGGCCGCCGGCAAGTAACCACGATCAAAAAGCAGCCACAGAGCTATAATGCCGGCCATGCGTCTCTTAGCCGCTCTCTTGCTGACCGTCACCACCGCCGGTACCGTCACCGGGCAGTCTTGGAAGCCCGCGCATAGCGCCAATTCCTTGCCCCACTTCGAAAGCCTGAAAGGAAAACAAGTTTTCTTTGCGGACGGAAAGCCATTCACCGTGCTCGCCGTAGAAACCCAATGGGAGAAGCTGCTTTACGGCCGCTACGCGGAAACGATACACGTCTACGATTACTTGTATCCCGCGGCGGAGGCGATGGGGCTCAACGCGCTCAAGGTTCCCATCAAGTGGTCGATGGTCGAGCCGGCTGAGGGCACCTACGACTTTTCCTACGTCGATCACGTCGTGGCAATGGCAAGACAACACCACCTGAGACTCGTGCTCGGGTGGTTCGGGCACTACGCGAGCGGCAGCGGCACTATATACAGCGACATGAGCGGCAACGTTTTCGCCCCGATGTATATCATTCAGGACACCCGCCGTTTCCCGCGTGCTGTCGATAGCGAGGGCAAACCGCATCACGATGCCGTATCGTACGATTACCCCGCCGTCGTCGAGCGCGAGGTGGCCGCTTTTCGAGCCTTCTTGGAACACCTCCGCGAGATCGACAGCCGCAGGACCGTCCTGATGATCCAGGTAGAGAATGAGATCTGTGTTTTCGGGGCCGGAGCTGCCTACGACCAGCGCAAGAATCCAAGCGTCTGGCGGGATCATTCCGAGGCTTCAAACGCGAGGTACGCGGAGAAACGACCTCTTGACGATCTGCGGTTCTCCGCCTGGAACCTGGCGTCCCAGTGGCTGCGGCCCCTGATGGAAGCGGGGACGAGGACCTATCCGCTCCCCCTTTTCGTGAACTTCGTGGGCGGAAGCCTGGCCCCGGGCCTGTTGGGCGGGTCACCGGGAGAAGACGTTGCCACTTACCTCGAAACCCTGCCGAACCTCTCATTCGTGGGGGTCAATCATTACCCCACGTGGGGCGATGAAACGCCGGCGCCTGTCACCGTCTCGGCCTCCTCATTGCGGCGGACACTGGACCGGTACCGCATCGGGCGAAATATTCCGACGGTGACCGAGACGAACAGCGACAACAACTCTCTGGCGCCCCGCTTTCTCTTCCTTTCAGTCGGCGAGTACGGATCGCCGCTGTTCTCGCCCTGGGCAATGGAAACTTCGTGCCCGACTCCCGGAGAACCCTATGTCCAGGAGGACGGTCAACTAGCCAACGGCGCGTTCGCATTGCGGGAAGCCTGCACGGCGATTCGGTGCGGCGGTCCTGCGGTCGCTGAATTCGGCGGAACCGAGCGAGCACGGGTGTTCCTGGCCGAAATGCCGGGACAGCGGTTCAGTCAAACCAAGGATCTCGACGGCGTCGGCGTCACGGTCGCGGGAGTTAACGATGGACAGGCCATTGCAATCCGGCCTGCAGGCCGCGAGATGTTGATTCTCGGCTTTCGCTGCAAGGTGGTCGTCGAGAGCGGAGCCGGAAACGACTCCGTAAAGGTGGAGAGAGGAGCGTGGGCAGGCGATCAGTGGACGGCAAAAGGGAACGTGAACGCTTCGGTGAGCCGCGGCAAAGTCGAGTTCCGTCTGACCGAGCCGCAAGCGGTTCGAATCTACTGGTAGACAGACGTGAGACGGAGGATGAGCGCCTCCATTCCTTGCGCAAGGCCGAGGGCTCGGCCGTCCTCCGGTTTTCGACCCCAACGGGGTCGCGTAGCAAAGCCCAAGGTTGGCCGCGTCTTTTGCGGCCTACCCTGGGTCGGTGTCCGTGCAAGATTCCAACCCTGAAAGGGTTGCGTATCGAGCTCGGTCCGGAAACTCTCTTTTCACCGGCCCGGTTCTCTGGCATTTTGCGTCCATCCCTCAATCCCTTGCAGCCGTCTATCTTCATGCTGTCTTTTCAACCAAGGAACGCTGGCCGTACCTCAAAGACCCCGCTTTTAGAGCCGAAGTTCACTCCGTCCTGGCCGGAATCACCAACCGGCTTGGCTGTCCCCCTGTGGAGATCGGAGGAATTGAAGACCATGTTCACGTGTTGGCGCGTTTTGGCCGCACCGTCACGCAGGCGGATTGGATGAAAGAAATGAAGCGCCCCTGTACGAAGTGGATTAACGAGGCAGGCCCGGGTAAGTGCCGTTTTGCATGGCAGGGAGGATACGGCGTCTTTTCCGTGAGCCCATCTAATGTCGAGGCAGTCCGAAGTATATTCTCGAGCAGGAAGAAAGGCACAAGAAGGTCACCTTTCAAGACGAATTTCGAGCATTGCTGCGCAAACACGGGCTTGAGGGGGACGAACGCTACGTCTGGGACTGAAGATATTTGCGCACGATGAGGTCAAACTCATACGCAACCCTTTCAGGGTTGGATCCCGCTGCTTGTTCCCTACCCAGGGTTGGCCGCAAAAAGCGCAGCCAACCCTGGGCTTTGCTACGCGACCCCGTTGGGGTCGAAAACCCCTTGCTGCTATTCAATAGGCAGTTCTCGGACCCTGACTGTCTGATCGTCGACCGTTACTACACACCCTTGGCGAGGAGCGCCTCGCTTGCCTGCACCGCGTCCTTCAAACGCGTGGCCGTGATCAGAGGATCAGCCGAGGACAGGCGAAGCGTGATCAAGCTGGGCGATCGGTGACCAGCGAGGGCGAGAAGTGACGAGAAATCGAGATCGTGAGTGATCACGACTCTCGCGTTGGCTCGTGCGAACGCGAGGATCTCCTCATCCGAGGTGCGGGGGGCGAGTTGGTCCGAAACGCGAAAAATATCCCAACCGGCTCGCCGGAGTTCGTCAACGGTAGCAGGCGAGATATTCATGTCAGCGAGGAACCGCAGGGGAGGCACCTGCATAGGACCTCACGCGGCGGGGACGACGAGCACCCGATCGGACACGACCCAGGCGGCATACTGAATCGCTTGGCGAATGTCTTCCGGTTCCAGCTCAGGATACAGCTGCAGGATATCGTCGGCCGTCTTGCCGTCTGCCAAGAGCTTCAACAGAACTGAGACAGTTATCCGGAGACTGCGGACGGTCGGTTGGCCGAGGCAAACAGCAGGATCCACAGTGATTCGGTCCAGCTTGCGCATGAGTGCAGTATAACCCAACAACTGCAACCCCTGGCACCGCAAAACGGCTATGCTGTGGCTCGAAACTGCACCGGCGATTGCAGTCTGAAGGAGTCAAGGAGGCTGATGGACATAGACCGGGAATTAGAGAAGTTCAATCGAAAAGCCCTTGAACGTGGATGGGGGCCCCGTGAGACTCCGAAGGGATGTCTCTTTCATTTCACGTCCGAAAAGGCAACAGTAGGAATTCTGTCCTCCGGAGTTTTTCGGAATTCGGGTGCAGTCCAGTCACCTTTTTCCCCCTTTGCGCGGCCCGTACTGCGGGATCACGCAAAGGGGAAAGAGGTGAACCCCTATTCCCGTCCCCCTATTTTTGTCCCCCGGTCCGATCGCCCGATGCTACCGTCGCGACCGCCTGGGGCGACCCCGCCCGGATCGTGACAACGGTCGTAGGCGCGTCCTGCCACAGCGGCGACGTCAGCCTCATCGATTGGATACGCCGGCGAGCCCACAGCACGGACAGCCCGCGCGGTGGTTGTTCGTCCGGGAAGGGGGACTTGGTCCGGCGCGGCTGGTTTCGTGTAGAATCGTCATATCGTTAATCCTTTCCTGTGATGGTGATAAGTCACCAGACCCGATCGACCGGCCAAGTGGTGGAACATGATCGACGCTATCGCGCACTCACCCCTTTTCAAGAGTTGTTCGGCCGAAGAACTGGAATCGATCGTCAAGGAGTTCAAGCGCGAGCATTATCAGGCTGGGGATTTTATCTTCCGTGAAGGGGATCCCGGCGATTGCCTGCACATCCTGCTTTCCGGTTCTGTCCAGGTCTGCACCAACAACCAGGCCGGTGAAGAAATCGTCCTGGCTCGGCTGGAGAAAGGGGCATATTTCGGTGAGCAGGCCCTGCTGACCGCCAAGCCGCTCAGGCGGCATGCGAGCGTGCGCGCACTGACCGGCGTAGAGACAGGGACCTTGACCCACGCGGTTTTTCAGAGGCGCCTGGGCACCAGCGAGGACCTCAGAAGGTTGCTGCCGGAAATTGGCCGGGATCAGCTGATCCTCAAGATTACCGGCCAGCTGAGTGAACAGGCGGACGTCGACGAGCAAATCGGCCGGCTATTCAAGCAGATCCGGCAACTCGAGCAACGAGAGGTGCTTTTCCGGCAGGGCGATGCTGCCGGCTATGCCTGCTTTCTTCTCAGCGGGAGCGTGGGAATTCGTATTTACGGTGACGACCGCCGGCTGAAATCGCAGGTCCTGATTCAACCGGGTCAGCTTTTTGGCGACCTTGGAGTCGTCGAGAAGCAGCCTCGAGCCGGAACAGCCGTCGCCTTGACCGATTCCCAGGTTGCCGTGGTCGACGGCGAAACCCTGGAGGAGCTCCGCCGAGACAGCACCACGTTGCACAACCTGATCAGCTCCCAGAGGTCTCTTTACCAGATACCGTCACTGGGACTCGTCACGCAGTACCCGGGAGAGCTCCTGAGAAAAGCGGCGCTTAACACCTCGGTCCAGAAGCCGGACGGGGAAGTTCTGACCGTCTCGAGAATGATTGACGCGGACGTCGTCTGGATGGCTCACGCCCGGCGCCAGCCCACCCGGTCGGAATCGTTCGGGTTCGGCGAGGCGCGCTACAGGGAGATCCTTCTGGAGGATCGCACACTGGTGGGAAGCTTCAGTGTCGGCGTCTGGGATGACCTGCCCGCTCTGTACACCAATGTCTACCAAATGCCGGAACTTTCGGAGCGAGCCCTGGAGCGGTTTCGTCAAACCGGGCGGCTGGATCTGAGCACCCGGCCTCTCTCCGGCGAAGGGACCCTGTGTGAATGCATGCAGGTCAAGACGGCTACGGTCCAGAAGCTGATACTCGAGGGGCTCAGCTCGCCGGAGGAGATCTCGAAAAGAACCGCGGCCGGGACTGTCTGCGGGGGGTGCCGGCCGCGAATCGTCGAACTGACGGGCGGCAACGCCTGGACGCATGTCGGAATCGTCAATATCCGCGAGCACAACGAGTCCATTCGGAGCTACGAGTTTCAGCCGCTGCGAGGCTCGTGTTGCGCCTGCAAGGCGGGACAACACATCGTCCTCGAAGGGAATATCGACGGCCTTTGGGTCGCTCGCTCGTACACATTGACCGAGGTGGATGAGGCGGCCAACACCTACGAGGTCACCATCAAGAGAGAGAAGCAGGGCTACTTCTCGAATTGGCTTTTCTCCCACGACCGCGACCAGATCCACTTGCGCGTTTCCGAGCCGCAGGGGGAGTTCACCTTTCAGCCCGAGGCGCTGACTCCCGCCGTTTGCCTGGTGGCGGGCATCGGAATCACTCCGGCAATCGCTTTCGCCCGGTTCCTTATCCGAAAGAAAGCGTCCAGGCCGCTTCATATCGACTACTCGGTTCGGAGCCCGGAGGAGGCTGCGTTCGGGAAAGAGCTTGCGGAGTGGCCTCAGCAGTTCCCCAACATCTCGGTCCGCACCCGTTTGACCGCCCGGGATGGACATCTGGGCGATTCCGAACTGCGGGGCTTGTTGAGCAGATACCCGGGCGCCGAGGTGTATATCTGTGGTCCTGTGCGCTATGAGGAGGCTATGAAGGCGTTTCTGTGCGGTGCGGCGGTCCCTCCGGAAAAGATCCGCCTGGAGCAATTCGCGCCCGCCGGAGCGCCGGTCGACGTGGCGGCGGGTCGCTGAGAGCAGGCGGGGCGGAGGCGGGGCGGGGCGTTCGATTACGTGAGGTTGAAGTGAGGAGGCGAGCTTATGAAGAAGGTCCCTGTCGTGAGGGATTTCGTCTTGGTTTTCCTGAGAAACTACCTTGGTGACTCGATTGCCTACTTCGAAAGGCTGCAGCAGCGCTACGGCGACATTTTTGGAAAGAGGCTGAAAGGGGTCGATTATTTCTTCCTGTGCCATCCCACCCACGCCGAACACGTGCTGTCCAAGAACCAGGACAACTACCGCAAGCACCCGCCTTTCGGCAATGCTCTCGCGCCGTTCCTGGGAACGAACAACTTGCTGACAACCAACGATCTTCAGCAGTGGAAACGCGATCGCGATCTCTGTAAGACGGCTTTTGAGGCCGACGTATATTTCGAGGACTACGCCTCGAAGGTCACCAGAAGGCTTAAGCAGGCCCTGGACAATTGGCAGAAGCTCTACGCATCCAAGCATACGCTGTGCCCGGTTGGGCCGGAGCTCGACAAAATCGCAGTCGAGAACATCAACGAGACGATCTTCCACGACGTCGATATCGATGCCGAAGAGCTTACGACCGTTTCTCCGACGGTTCTCAGCCTTGCGATTAAGAAGTTGACATCGGTGACCGGGTTGCCCTGGATCCTGCCCTCGCGAACGAGACGAAATTACGAGAAGGCGGCCAAGCGCCTGGGACAGTTGAAGAGGCGGGCCGTTCTCTCCAGGCTGTCGAAGGGAAAGGACTACGACGATTTGTTGGGGACCTTGTTGGCGGACTACGGGGTCACCGAAGAAGGTTCAGCCAGCTTCCAGCAAGTGGCGAACCAGGCGATTTTCTTCAACATCGCTGGTTACACCAGCACAACTTCAGCATTCCGTTGGATCATATTGACCCTGGCCACCAACCGCGAGGTCGCAGAAGGGGTTGCCGCCGAAGTGCGCGCGGTTGTCGACGGGGGAGTGCCCGTCTACAACCAGCTGGAACGCCTGCCCTATACGCGGGCGGTTGTGATGGAAACCCTGCGCCTCCACCCTCCCCTGACGTACTTAGGGCGGGAGATCATCGGCGACGACGAGATAGACGGGTATGACTTGCCGGCCGGTTCGACGCTGCTGTTGAATATCTCGGCCATTCAGCGCCATCGCGACTACTGGTCGGACCCCCAGGTCTTCAATCCCGCACGGTTCTTCAATAAGCCTTACGGCCAGGACTACCAGTTCGCCTATCTCCCCTTCGGTGCAGGAAAGCGCGCCTGCCTCGGCAAGAACTTCGCCTTGCTCGAACTGATTATAGCGACCGCCATGCTCGGGGGACGGTTCGAGTTCGAGCTTCCGCCCGGTTTCAGGCTGACCCGTCGGTTCATAGCGTCCGTTTTTGTTCGGCCGAATCTCGACCACGTGCTGATCAGAGAGAGGCGCTGAATTCGGTTTTGGGTCAAGCTGACAGCTCAGTCTCGGACAAATGGGATGGTCGCGGGAACTCCTGGTTGCTGATTTTCGTGGTTAGCTTTCTTCTTTCATCCGGAGCGCTCGGCGCCGACGATTGGCTTCCTGGCCAGTGGACCGGAACCTGGGATCAGACCGGCGGAGATCCCGCGTCCGGTACTTTGAAAATGACCATAGAGAAGAAGCCCGACGGGACCTTGGGAGGCAGGATTCAGGTCGAAATGAACGGCTCAGAGCTGTACACCGCCGATTTCAAGGAGGTCTCTCAGGTCGAGAACAAGATGACGATCAAATACGATTACCCATTGGCGCCGGTGGAAGTACAGCTGAAGGGGGAGTGGCGCGAGGGTGCCCTTTCCGGGACGTGGGAGGTTAGCTCTGCAGAGGGGTCGCGCAACGGAACGCAAGGTACGTGGAAGGCGACTAAACCCTAGACGAACAGCGGAAGTCTTCCGACGAGACAGATTTCCCCGTCGGCAACGGTTCTGGTCGGTGTTGCCACCCGCCGCGTCATACCCAGGCAAGGGAGCGCTGTCACCACCACGCTGACGGTCGAGCCACGTCCAGGAGGCGGCTTCATCTAATCATCGCCGCCTCCTTCTCGCGCCGCTCCCGCGTTTACTTCTTGGTGGCGGACCAAGTCGCGTTTTCGTCGAGACCCTGGTAAATGGCCTTCCCCTTCATCTGCGTGGCGCTCTGGATCGTGCCCTTGTAGGTGATCTTCACCGTCGTGCCGCCCGCCTCGCCTTCGCCCGTGAGCTCGATCTGGTCGTCCTTCACACTACCCTTAAACGCCACATCTCCGAAGATCGCACTGTGTAGTGTGCCGGTCAGCTCTTCCCCCTGTTGCATAAGGTCCAGTGTTGGCGAACCCGACCCCATGCTGGTCTCGATCGTCATTTGCCACGTTCCGGTAACGTCCGCCGCTATCGCCGACGACGTACATAACATGACTGCGAACATCAGTTTTAACATGCTTCCTCCATCGATTTGCG
>CAYQYP010000242.1:0-4065 GCA_964421755.1 uncultured Acidobacteriota bacterium | reverse complement strand
AGATCGCTTTCTCACACCAGGACTTCAAGGAAGCCGAAAAACGATACCAGCAGATTGTCGATCAGTTCCCTGAGACTGACGCCGCGCCGGAGAGCCTGTATTGGACCGGTGTCTCCCGCTACAAGGCAACGAACGACGCAGGCGCGCTTGAGCAGACCGGAGAAGCCTTCAGAACGCGGTACACCAACACCACCTGGGCGAAGAAAGCCTCCGTCTGGGTGCCTGCCAAATCGGGCCGGTAGGAAGGTTGACAGGATTAACAGGATTAACAGGATCGGCCGAAATCCTGTCGATCCTGTGATCCTGTCTATTACTTCGGGTACCCGACCGTCTGGGCCAAAATGACTTTCTGGTCGGGCCCGAGGTTGAGCGCCTGGGTAAGCGTTTCCTGAGCCACGAGGCCCCTGACCACCGTCCCGAGTCCTTCCGAGGCGCAGAAAAGGTACACGTTCTGGGCGATAAAGCCGGCGTCCGCGTTTGTGAAACGCACCTTGTCCTCTGCGTCCTGAATCTTGACCTTCGCGTAATCGGCCACGTAGACGAGGTTCAGCGGGGCCGTCGCCACAAAAGGCTGGCCCCCGGTGGCTGATCGGACATCCTTCGCCGCCACCGGCTCCAGCTTGTTCTGCTTCGCGTCGTACCGGTACGCCCCTCGCTCGAGCGTCACGTAAATATCCATCTCCTGCCAGTTGACCGCCGACGGGGCCGTCCGACGGCCATCCGGTCGGTTGACGCCGAACGCGGCCCAGAGGAGATTCGACAACACCTGCATCGGTATCGGGTCCGCCTTGAACTCACGGGTGGTCCTGCGCTCCTTCAGGACCTCCATCAGGGGGCGGCCGCCCGTCGTCACCGGCTGCGGCAGCTGAATCGCCTCCAAAGCCTCGACGGCCTGAGCGGCGCACGAAAGGGTAAAAAAGATCACGAACACGAGGCCTGTGGCCAGACGGTGGATTGCCTGCATGGTGGTCTCCTATCTCCCAGCTTCCATGGGGTACTGGAATCGGTATTGTCCGGATCCGATCTCGATGACCGCTGCCGTTCCGTCCTGCCGGCTGCCCGTCACGCTTTCTGCCCCGGACAGGGGTTTCCCGCCTTCGGTGACCTTGGCCAGCTCGGACTTCGGCAGGCGAACCGTCGCTCGGGCATTGACCGGGATCTCCACTGCCAGCTCAAACAGCCCGTCCTTCACGGTCCAGGCAGAGCTGACCCGCCCGTACCCGGTCTCGTGGGACGCCTTGGCGCTGGTGAAACCGCCGCCGGGTTGGGGCTGGATCAGAACGTGCTTGTAGCCGGGCACTGCCTCGTCGATCTCGATACCGGCCATCACCCTGTACATCCATTCGCCGATCGCACCGTAAGCGTAATGATTGAACGAGTTCATGCCTTCGTCCTGGAACGATCCGTCGGGTTTCTGGCCGTCCCAGCGTTCCCAGATCGTCGTGGCGCCCTGCTTTACAGGGTACAGCCAGGACGGATACTCCTCCCGGTTCAGCAGGACATAGGCTTCGTTCAGATACCCGAATCGGCTAAGCACGTGGCACAGGTACGGGGTGCCGACGAACCCGGTCGTCAGGTGTTTGCGCTCGCGAACGTCCGCGACAAGCCTCTGCGCCGCCAGCGGACGCAACTGCTCCGGCAGCAGATCAAAGTGCAATGCCAGCGCGTAGGCCGTCTGGGTGTTCTCGCCGACACGGCCCGTCTCGGTTACGAATTCGCGCCGGAAGGCGGTCTTAATCCTCTCGAGCAATTCGCCGTATTTGGCCGCATCCTCCTGCTTGCCCAGAACGCGCGCCGCGCGGGTGAGCAGGTCGGTTGAGCGGGCGAACATGGCGGTCGCGATCAGGTCCTTGCCGGTTGTCGCTCCCGGGTAGTCCGATCGAGTGGTGGCAAACGCCAGCCAGTCGCCGAAATGAAAGTCTCCGGTCCAGATGCAGTCATCCCCGGCGCGTTTCCGCGCGTATTCGACCCACCGCACCATGCTGTCGTACTGCGTCTCGAGAATCCGTTTATCGCCGTAGCTCAGGTACATTGTCCACGGCACGATCACGGCAGCGTCGGCCCAGGCTGCAGACCCGGCGGAGCGGTCTCCCAGGACGTTCGGGATTACGTAAGGGACAGCGCCGTTCTCGAGCTGATCGGCGGCCACGTCACCCAGCCACTTCGTAAAGAAGGCGGCCACATCCATATTGAAGGCGGCCGTCGGGGCGAAAACCTGGGCATCGCCGGTCCAGCCCAGCCGCTCATCGCGCTGCGGGCAGTCGGTCGGAACATCGAGAAAGTTTCCTCTCTGTCCCCACACAATGTTCTTCTGCAGTTGGTTCACCAGGGGTTTGGAGCTCTCGAAATCCCCGGCAAGAGCCATATCCGAATGGATCACTACACCGGTCAGGCTTTCGGGAGTGAGCTGTCCCGGGAAGCCGTCCACCGCCACGTAGCGAAAACCCTGAAAAGTGAAATGCGGCTCAAACGTCTCCGAGCCGCCGCCCTTGAGTATGTACTGCACCGTCTGCTTCGCCTTGCGCAGATTCTCGGTGTAGAAGTTGCCCTGCTTGTCGAGCACTTCCGCATGGCGCAGGGTAACCGTCGTCCCGGCGGGACCCTCGGTCTTCAACCGGATCCAGCCGACCAGGTTCTGCCCCATGTCCACCACCGTTTCTCCGGCTGGCGTCTTGAGGATTTTGACGGCTTTAATTTCCTGGACCTTTCGGACCGGGGGGCCTGCGGGCGCGATCAGGTTGTCTTTCGGGTGGGAGGCGATCCTGACACCCGCCCACTGACTGTCGTCGAAGCCGGGCGCTGCCCAACCGGCCTTTTCCAGTCGCGAATCGTAAGTCTCGCCGTAGTAAATCTCCGACACAAGGATCGGGCCGGTCGCGGCCTTCCAGCCCTGATCGGTGACGATGGTCTCCTCGGTTCCGTCCTTGTACCTGACGTTGATCTGCATCAAGAGGGCGACCTTGTTGCCGTAGACGTTTCGCTGGTTGGTGTAACCGATCTCGCCCTTGTACCAACCGTTGCCGACAAGGATCCCCACAGCGTTGTCACCGGTTCTGAGCAGATCGGTCACGTCGTACGTCTGGTACTGCACCCGCTTCTTGTAACTCGTCCAGCCGGGTGTAAACAGCTGATCACCGACCGGACGGCCGTTCAAGTGCATCTCGTAGAGGCCGCGGGCGGTCACGTAGGCGCGCGCGCGTTCCACCGGGCTCTTGAGCTTAAATGCCCTGCGCATCATCGGGACTGGTCCCGGCTTGGAGACGTCGTCCGGAAGATCCGGCTCGATCCAGCTCGCCCGCCAGTCTGTCGGCTGGAGGAGACCCATTTCCCACCAGGCGGGTGCGCTCCAGTCTGAGGCGTTTCCCTTCGTATCCCAGACCTTGACCTGCCAGAAGTACCTCTTGCCCGACACGAGCGCCGGTCCCTCGTAAACGCGATGGGTTGATTCATCGGAATTGACACGGCCGGAATCCCAGAGGAGCGGTCCCGGTTTCTGCAGGGCGGCTTCGTCGGCCGCCACTCGAAGCTGGTAAGCCGCTTGCGCAACACCTCTCCCGGCGGCCTGGATGATCCACGCGAACCGCGGCTTCCGGGTATCGATCCCGAGCGGGTTCTCCTTGTATTCGGTCCGGAGAGTGGTGAGCTTCAGCGCGCCGCCCTGGGCGGAGACCGGTTGTTCGGCCGCAAACACGGCAAGAGAAGTCAATAGCGCAACTATTAGGATTGAGCAGGGCAGTCTGGAGGTCATCTTGTTGTCCCTCGTTTATGGTTCGTGCGGGATTATAGCGCACGGCGCGAGTGTTTCAGAGCCGCGTCCGAAGCGAGGGTGTTGCATAAGGATCTTAAGGCCTGAAGGGCCGGCACATATTAGCCCAGGGCGGAACGCTTTGTGCGTAGCCCTGGGCTACGGAAATCCAGAGAGGGGGCCAGCCCTGAAAGGGCGTAACAAGTTGCACGATAGAGAGTTGTGCCGCCCTTTCAGGGCTGGATATCAGCTTCGAACCGGGGCCCAGGGCTACGCACAAAGCGCTCCGCCCTGGGCTAATATGTGTCGGCCTTTCAGGC
>CAYQYP010000241.1:0-4316 GCA_964421755.1 uncultured Acidobacteriota bacterium | reverse complement strand
CGTCTCGCAAAACGAAACGGAACACATCGGTTCGTTTCGCTCCCAAAGCTATACGAATGCCGATTTCGCGTGTCCGCTGAGTCACCGCGTAAGCCATCACCCCGTAGATGCCGACTGCGCAGAGCAGCAACGCCAGGCATCCGAATAAACCGATCAGTATCAGATTGAAGCGGGGCTGCCAGACGCAATTGGCAACCACCTGTTCCAACGTCGTCATGTTGGAAACGGGGGCTCGTCCGTTCACGCTCCAGACGGCTTCCTGCACGGTAGTCAATATCGTCAGCGGATCAATCGCCGTGCGGATGAGCAGGGTCATGCCGGAGAAATGGGCGGCGTCGTTCGACAGATACGAGGATTGAGCAAAGGGGAGGTACACTTCGTTGTCGGGTTCCTCCGTCCAGCCGCTCTGTTTCACGTTGCTGACGACGCCGACGATTGTCCGCCACCTGGGTGTGCTCCGCGATTCCTCAACGGCTACTCTCTTGCCGATCGGGTCTTCGCCCGGCCATTGACGAGCCGCCAGCTGCTGGTTCACGATCGCGACGGCCCGGCCATCGGACAGATCCTGATGGACGAATTCGCGTCCGCGAACCAGGGGGATGCGCATTGTGGCAAAGTATCCCGGCCGGCAAACGCGATAGACGGCATCGAGC
This sequence comes from uncultured Acidobacteriota bacterium, assembly GCA_964421755.1. Classification (GTDB taxonomy): domain Bacteria; phylum Acidobacteriota; class UBA6911; order RPQK01; family RPQK01; genus CAVUUN01. The sequence continues at coordinate 3,663 of CAYQYP010000241.1, read as the reverse complement.
TCTTCGCCAAGCTTCGGAAGCGGTTTTCCTTCGATCGTTATGCCCAAAGTCCACATGTCGCCAGCCAGGGGGAGGTGATTGATGGCGCTCACCGCGGTGACGCCTGGAATCGCTTCGATCCTCCCGGACAGCTGTCGATAAAACGCTTCCCGCCTCTGGCCAATCAGTTCGGGCTGCCCGTGGAGCGAGACGTCGACCGCAAGCACGTTGCGAGGCTCGAACCCGGGATCGACCGCAGTGAGGCGAATGAAGCTGCGGACCATAAGGCCGGCTCCTGCCAGTGTGACGAGCGCGAGTGCGATCTCCGACACCACGAGTGCGCTTCGCAGGCTGGGTCCGCGCCGTTGATCGGCGCTGCCTCCGCCCATTTGCCTGAGCCCGCCGTGCAGATTCCGCCTGACCGAGTGCAAGGCGGGAGCAAGGCCGAAGACGAGGCCCGCCAGAAGAGCGACGCCAAGTGTGTAAAGCAGTGTCGTGGAGTCCACGCTGATCTCCTCGACGCGGGGCAGGCGGAGGCGGAACGAGGTCGACTCCCCGGAGAGGAGGCTTTTGATCCAGGCAACGCTCGCGTAGCCCACCACCAGACCGACAGCTGCGCCAAGGACCGCCAACCCGAGGCTCTCGGTCAGCAGCTGGCGAATCGTTCGCCATCGGGTCGCCCCGAGGGCGGTTCGTATGGCAATCTCCTTCTCGCGCGTCGTTGCTCGCACCAGGAGCAGATTGGCAACGTTCGCGCACGCGATCAGCAGCACAAAAACAACGGCTCCCGAGAGCACCAGCAACGCCCGTCGTACGTCGCCGACAACCTGTTCCAGCATCGGGTCCACCTGAGCCATGCGCCCGGTGTTGGATTCGGGAAAGGCGCGCTCCAGACGCTTGCAGATGGCATCCATCTCCGCCTGGGCCTGCGCCAAAGCGACGTTCGATTTCAATCGGGCGAAGATGCGAAGCGATCGGCCGCCGCGGGAGGCTGCGCGGGCTGTAAGATCGAGCGGTGCCGCCATTTCCGCTTTCGTCGCCCAGAAGGGCGCGAACCGGAACTGGGGCGGCATGACACCCACCACCGTGTACGATTCGCCGCTCAGGATGATCGGCTGCCCGACGATCTTCCGATCGCCTCCAAACCGCCGTTGCCACAGCGAATACCCGAGTACGACCAAACGGCTGTCTCCGTTTCGGAAATCGTCAGCTTCGAAAGTCCGTCCTAAGAATGGAGGAACGCCAAGGAGTTGGAACATCCCGTCACCGAATCGGATCCCGGGAACGGACTCGGGCCGATCTCCGGCGAGGATCCCGCCCCACATTTCGGCCGCTGCCATGGCCTCGAAACTCTGACTTTCCCGGCGCCAGTCCAGGAAGTCCGCCGGCGATACGGCACCCTGACCCTCGTGCAGGATCGTGACGAGGCGCTCCGGGTCGTGATAAGCAAGCGGCCTGAGCAGCACTCCGTCCACTACACTGAAAATGGCACTGTTCGCCCCGATCCCGAGCGCAAGTGTAATGACCGCGACGGCCGTGAACCCGGGGTTCCTGACGAGCATCCGCGCGCTGTACCGCAGATCCTTGGCGAAAGTCTCCAGCCAGGGAAGGGTTCTGCGGTCCCGGTACGCTTCCTTTGCGCTTTCGACGCCTCCGAACTTCACCAGAGCCGCCCTGCGGGCTTCCTGCGGGTCCATCCCCGCGCGGATGTTGTCTTCGATGTGAAGCTCGAGATTGCTTTGGATTTCGTCACACAAATCGCGCTCGCGGCGCTCTTTATCGAACAATCCGCCCAGGCGGCTGAGGAAACGCCGTACTGCTTTCATGAGGACTCCTTGCCGGCGGAAAGGAAGCGGGCCATTATTGCGGCGGCCTGCTCCCACTGGCGCGCCTCCCTGTCGAGTTGCCTGCGACCGGAGGCGGTCAGACTGTAGTACTTGGCCTTACGATTGTTGTCCGAGACGCCCCAGCTGGATGAAATGGAGCCCTCCTGCTCGAGCTTCAGAAGAGCCGGGTAGATGGTTCCGTAGTTGACTGATAGCAGTTGACCGCTCGTCTGCTCGATCCGACGGGCAATCCCGTAGCCATGAAGCGGCCCCATGGTTTCCAGCGTTTTCAGAATCATCAGGGCGAGAGTGCCCTGCCAGACATCCGTCTTGTCGCTCACCGATTTCCCCTATTGGATTCCAATATGACACGCTTCATGTTGGAAAACAATAGGAGAGGAGAAAAAGATCCTTCGCGGCCGCCCCAGCCGATCGCCCCATGACCTCGACGGGTCCGGCGCTCGTTGGAACAATTTCGCCAACCGGGCCGTAAAGCGGCGGATTCTGAACCGCGAATCCGCCGCTTTACGGCTAACCTGCATTCTCACCGTGACGCCAGACAGAGCTTGTTCGGAGTCGCGCCGATTCGCCCTCTCTTTCGGAGCCGCGCACGCAGCGCTTTCCAGCGGAGTAAGCGGGTTCTGCTTCCGGCAGAATCGTGGTTACGCGCACGGAGGACCCGCTTACTCCGCTGGAAAGCGCTGCGAGGGTGTTGAAAATGTTTACGTGTTTGTGAACAGCCTAGGGGACAGTGCGAGCCTCGTGTGGATGCGGTCGAATGGAGCCGCGCACGAGAGAGGCTGTCGAGAAAGTTCCTAAGGCCTGAAAGGCCGGCACATATTAGCCCAGGGCGAAGCGCTTTGTGCGCAGCCCTGGGTCTAAGGGTAGAGGCGGAGACAAGTCCTGAAAGGGCGCAAGAACGGCAACATTACCAGGATCTTACGCCCTTACAGGGTTTCTCGGTCGAGACCGTGTTGACCCAGGGCTTACGCGAAAAGCACGCTTCGCCCTGGGCTATTATGTGCCGGCCTTTCAGGCCTTAGGAACTTATTCGACGCCCTCGAGAGCGAGCGAAGCGAGCGAGAGTAAGCGGACCACCTGACTCGCTCCACTGCTTCGTGTTAAATGTCTCGACTTAGCGAATGATTGGTGGTCCGCTTACTCTCGTTCGCTTCGCTCGCTCTCGTGCGCGGCTCCATTCGATCTCGCCCTCGGCACGACATCCGCCCATAACGAGTCCGTCAATATCTGTGGGCCGAACGCACTTCTCCGACCTTATTCAACACCCTCGCTGCGTTGCGCGGCTCCGAACTATTCCGCCGGGTTGTTGTCAGAAGTCCGGCTCCAATGGTTCTATTCGTCTGAGTGGTCCGTTTCCTGATCCTATTCGGCGAGCAGCGTGGTGAAACTCACCGCGTCGAGCTTCAGTTCGGCCTTTCCCCCGTCACCGACCGCTACGCCCGCCTTCTCCTCCATCCCCCGCTTGTCATCCGTCACGTAAACCTTCAGCGCCTTGACGCTGCTCGGGAGTCCCTCGAGGGTGGCAGGACGGCTGGCGCCGTTATTGACCACGTGGATGGCATATTTGCCGTCCGCAATGTTGCCGAAAGCCGTACAGGTGATGCTCGGCAGTTTGCAGGCGATGGGCAAGACAAACGAGCCTTCAGGCGTGGAAGCGAGTTGCTTGAGGTTCCAGAACCGTCGGGTTGGCTGCAGTGGCCCTTCCTCTCGGAAAACGCCTCCGCCGGACAAAATAGAGTAATCTGCCGTTAGCTGCCACTGGAGAATCGCCAGCGGTTGCGATATCGCGCAAATCCGGGTGTAAAGCGTGATTTCCTGCATGGCGAACCACGGTTCC
>CAYQYP010000240.1:0-17546 GCA_964421755.1 uncultured Acidobacteriota bacterium | reverse complement strand
CCCTGAAAACCGCTAACATTCGGCAGACAGTAAGTTAAAACGTCGAATACGGAGGGCCATCATGGGTTTCCTTGGACGATTGAGAGGTCTTTGGCGCGCGATCCTCAACAAGTTTGTTTCCGGCATGGAGGATCAGTACGTAATCGAGCTGGCGGAGATGAAGCTCCAGGAAGCGACCGAACGGCTGAAGGAGGGCCGCCAAGGCCTGACGACGTACCAGGCCCTGGTTCTCAAGGTTCAGGGGCAAGTCGACGAAGGCCAGCGCAAGATCAACCGGCTTACCGCGGAGATCAAGGCACATCTCAAGGCGGGCAACGAGGCGGTCGCCGCCCAGATGGTCCTGGATCTGAGCCAGGCCAAGCAGGATCTCGACAGCAACCGGGAGCAGCTCAGCCTTCATCAGCAGGCGTATGAAAACAACCTGATGAAGATGAAGACGGCCATCAAGGACATCCAGAACACACGGAACGAGCTGGACAAGAAGAAGGCCGCACTGCAGATGGAACGGGCCCTGGCGGAGGTCGCCGAGGCGGCCGGGGCGCTGAACACCACCTTCGACGTCAGCAGCGACTTCGGACAAGTGATGGGCCGCCTGGACGACAAAATCAACCAGGCAAAGGCGCGCTCTAAGGTCGCGGCTGACCTCTCAGGTGAAGGAACGGAACGTATCAAGGCCCGGGAAGCGGCCGAGAAGGCCATGGCACAGGAACTGCTCCAGCAGTTCAAGATAGAAGAAGGCCTGGCTGAGCCCCCCGTGGGCGAGCCTGCCCAAAAGACCATGGGCCCGGCCCAGACGACCCCGCAGAAAACGACAACCGGAGAGGACTAGCCTGCTTCCAAAAGCGACGCGATATTTGAACTCGAGACTCTTGAATCTCGTTCATCATTGAAATGAAAGGGGAGGTTCGATATGGCCGATGACAGTGGCGTCAGGCTTAAGCCGATGGCTTGGATTCTGATTATCCTGGTGGTCTTGGGCCTGATAGGCCTGGGTGTCTACCAGGGTCGCGATTGGATTTTCCCCGGTGGGAGCGACGACGCGCAGTTCGGGAAGGGGGACATTGGCGGCGGCGCCGAGGCACCCGACGCGAGCGGAGTCACAACAGTGAAGGAGTATAAGTACGTTCCCGGCGAAGTACTGCCTCCGGTCAAGGGGACGGCGAATTACACCGCGCTCAAGGACAACACCGTAGTCATGGGGCTCAATGTGTGGGCCGGCTGGGCACCCATTTTCTACGCAAACGGCGGGACCGAGCCGAATCCGAACAGCCTGTTCGCGAAGAAGTACGGCTTCAAAGTGGCGATCAAGATCATCGACAGCCCGTCCGCCTCGGTCAATGCCTTCGCCGCCGGCGATGTGCACGTGACCGCGTGGACGCTCGACATGATCCCGCTGTTCTATGAGCAGCTGAAGGCCGATTCCCGGGCACTTCCCAGGGCATTCCTGCAAGTCGACTGGAGCAACGGCGGAGACGGAGTGGTCGTGCGCGAAAACATCAGGTCGGTCGCCGACCTGCGCGGCAAGAAGGTTGCGCTGGCCCAGCACTCGCCTTCCCACTATCTGCTACTCAACATGCTGATCAACGCCGGGCTGCAGCCCTCGGACGTTGAGTTCAAGTTCACGGAGGACGCGTTCCAGGCGGCCGCCGCCTTCAACGCGGACCGTTCGCTTGCCGGCTGCGTCAGCTGGGCGCCCGACATCTACAAGCTTTCCGAGGTTAAGGGGAACAAGCTTCTGGTCAGCACGGCAACCGCCAACAAGCTGATCTCGGACGTCATGTTCGCGCGCGCGGATTTCGTCCGTGACAATCCGAAGATCGTGGATGGACTCGTCCGTGGTTTCTTCGATGCGGTCGAGGAGTTGAAAAACGAAGAGAACAAGAAGAAAGCCGCCGCGTTGATGGGCAAGGCGTACGGCCTGCCTGCGGACGAAGCCGCCGGCATGCTGGCCGACGCGCACTCCACGAACTACGCCGAGAACCGCGAGTTCTTCCTGAACCAGAATAACCCGACCAACTTCGAGCGGTACTGGGAAACGGCCAGCACGCTCTATTTGAAGCTCCGTTCCATTTCGAGCGCGGTCCGCTTCGACCAGGTCGCCGATTTCAGCTTCATCAAGGCGTTGGAAGGAGTTGAGCCGTACGCGAGCTCGCGCGACGAATACACGGTGACCTTTGCGCCGCGAGGAGTTTCGACAATCCAGGCGGAAGCCAGCGAAATCCTCACCAACACGCAGCGAGTTCACTTCTATCCGAACTCGTCGGAGCTCTTCCACAAGAACGCGGACGGTGCTCTCTATGACCCAAACGTCACCAAGATCCTCGAGGAGGTCGGGCGCCTGAGCGGCCAGTTCGGCGCCGCACGAATCGTCATAGAAGGGCATACGGATTCATCGATGAAGGGGCAGGTTCCTTTTGACGCCGTACGCCAGCTCTCGATGGAACGGGCCAATTCGGTGAAACAGGAGCTCGTCCGGCGGTTCAAGCTTCAGCCGAACCAGTTCGCCGTCGAGGGTATCGGCTGGAACCAGGAAGTTGAGCCGGGAAACCACGCGCTCAATCGTCGGGTGGAAATCAAGGTGTACCCGCTGGAGCAGCAGTAGACGATGAGCTCGGCTTCGTCTTTGCGAAAAGCCCTGTCTCAACCGTACGCGATCGGGCTTCAGATCGGGTCGGTGGCAGTCGTATTCGGGCTTTGGTATCTCGTCACGGCGGGGAGTCCGGAGGACAGAATACTGTCTCCGTTGACGCTCCCCAGCCCTGCTGAGGTAGTCTCGCAGATTAAGAGCCTGTGGTTCGACGCCGCCCTGACCCGGAGCATAGGCTGGAGCATGGGCCGGATCCTTTTCGGATTCGGCCTCGCCGCCTTCATCGGGGTACCGCTGGGGATCCTTGCAGGATGTTTCCGTTCACTGGAGGCGGTCCTGCGTCCGATCACTGTATTCCTGCGGAACATCCCGATCGCGGCATTGATTCCGCTGAGCCTGGTGTGGTTCGGACTGGGGGAATCGCAGAAGGTGTTTTTCATTTTCATCGCCTGCGTGGGGTTCGTCATCTTCGATACGACCGCCGGTATCCTGGACGTTGACGAACGCTTCGTGCAGACCGCCCAAACGCTCGGCGCCAAGCGCCAGCACCTCGTCTTCAAGGTACTGATCCCACTGGCGATGCCGGCGATTTTCAACTCGCTGCGGCTGCTTTTCGGGCTGGCGTTCGGTTATATCGTCCTGGCCGAGTTGATCGACGCCAAGTTCGGGCTCGGATACATCATCCAGGTGGCGCAGCGGCGTGGACCGAGGGAGCACATCTACCTGGTCCTGTTTGTCATCACCGCGATCGCTTTTGTCATTGATCGCGGGCTGTTCTGGGTCCAGAGAAAACTGTTCCCCTACATGTTTACCGAGGAGTAAGGCATTGAGCGACACGACCCCGGATAATCAGCCCGGATGCGAACCGGCACGGCCAGCGGGGTGGACCGGCGAGGGGCAGGAGATCCAGCAGGAACCCAGCGGGGTCGTTCCGGCAGTCGTTCAATTCAAGGATGTCTCCAAGGAGTTCACCAGGGGCAACCAGACGTTTCTCGCCCTGGATAGCATCAGTTTCGTCGTGGAGAACCTCCCCGATTGCGGCGAGTTCGTCTGCCTGCTTGGACCGAGTGGATGCGGCAAATCGACTCTGATGCGATTGATCGCGGGCCTGGAACCGCACTTTCCCCCGACCAAGGGGGAGGTGCTGGTCGGCGGGAAACCGGTCAACGGACCGGGCGCAGATCGCGCCATGGTGTTCCAGGACTACACCTCGTACCCTAACCGGACCGTACTCAAAAACGTCGAATTCGGGCTGGAAATCCAAGGGCTCCCGCGCGGAGAACGCCGGGAGGTAGCCATGTCCTGGATCAAAAAAGTCGGATTGTCCGGCCACGAGCACAAGTACCCGCACGAGTTGTCCGGAGGAATGAAGCAGAGGGTTGCCATCGCCCGCACGTTGGCTGTCCGGCCGGCCATCGTCCTGATGGATGAGCCTTTCGGCGCTCTTGACCCGGAAACGCGTTACGCCATGCAGGAGCTCCTGATATCGTTGTGGAAGGAAATGCAATCAACCGTGTTCTTCGTGACCCACAGCATCACGGAGGCGGCCTACCTCGGCGATCGCGTGTACTTGATGGAGGGTCCGCCGGGGCGCCTGATAGAGGAGATCGATCTGCCGCGACCCGAGGAGTCGCCGCTGGAGGTAGAGTCACGAGCTGATTTCCGGGAAGTTGTCGCTCTGCTAAAATCCAAGATTCACAAGGTTGCTTAGCCATGGACGAGCGCCGGATGGCCAAATTGACGATCCTGGATTACGTCAAGTCGGCCTTCAAGGGTCAGAACAATGTCATTCTGTTGATCGGCGGCCTTCTCGCTGCAATCCTCTCCTTTCAGCCGCTCTTTGTGATTCCGATCGTCGTGGCTCTCGAAATCCTGTACTTGGTCCTGCGCTCGCAGAGTCCAAGGTTCCAGGCTGTCGTGCGAGCCCGTCTGCAGGCGAGCCAGCGAGTCGATGCACAGCAGACCGCCGATCGGCTTCTGTTTACTCTGAACGATCGACGGCGTGTGCGTTTCGAGAGAGTGCGCTCCCGTTGCCTTTCCCTCCAGAGTTCCATGAAACGAACCGGCTCGAGTAATCAGCTCGGCAGCCTACTGGAGGATCAGCAGACGCACAGCGTCAACCAGCTGCTTTGGGTGTTTCTCCGAACACTGTCCTATGAGCAGGCGCTCGAGTCCTTCACCGCCGGGGCGCCGAGGAATGAAATCCAGCACATGCTTCAGCAGACCGAAGAGGCTCTCGCGTCAGGGACACAGAGCGAGGCGATGCGCCAGGCGTACACCGAGAACCTCGATGTGCTGAAGAAACGGCTCGAGAACCTGGAACGGGCCGAGGAAAATTTGAAGAGCATTGCGGCTCGGCTGATCCGGGTGGAGAACTCGATCATGCTGATCCAGGAGCAGGCGCTCACACGCCAGGATCCCGCCTTCATCGAGGCAGAGGTGAGCTCGGCAACCGCCGGACTCGAATCCATGGAAAAGGTACTCGGTTCGATAGATCTCCCGGCTCTTGACTCCGCGCCGGCCGGGCCTGCACCCGAACTCCTGACCCTTGGCCCCCCACCGATTCCCGAGGAAAGACAGAGATGAAGAATCCGCCCGCGGGACCTGCCGGAGACGTGAAGGTCGTGCCACCGATGGAAGATGCGGCGAGAACCGAGAAGCGAGCATTGCTCCCAGCCTGGGCCCATGAGCTCTCCGAGATCTACCTGAGCGGGGCCTCCAGTGTCTTCGTGCTGCACGGAAACATCTACGACCTGGTTCCGGTCCTGGCACAAGACGGCAAGGCCGCTGGTTTCCGGTCGCTTGAAGATTTCCTGACGTCCCAGCTCTTCGGCCAGAGGGACATCGTCATTCGATACGACCGTGGCTCGGGGCTTACGTTTCTTGACCGTGACCGCCCGGAACGCGGTCGCGAAATGCGACAGGACTTCGACCGGACGCTTCAGGCGATTGACATGGTGCAGGGGACGGATTTTGCGAAGTCCCGGCCGAAGGACCCCCGGGTGGTACTCGAACTGCTGGACCGGTACATCCTCCACAAGCTGGCCGAGATCACCGGCAAGCCGGATCAGAAACGCAAAAGCGTTGCGATCCTGGTGCGCTACGCCGAGGTCATCGCACCGGCGGTCGACGCCGCCTGGCTCAGCGGCGAGGTCGGGTCCAACATCATCAAGCTGCTGAACTGGGCGAATGACCCGGGTATCCGACAGGCGGACGTCACCGTCTGCCTGCTGTGTGAGAATCTTGCCGAGCTGAACCCCCGCCTGGTGGAGAACCCCTTCGTCGCAAAGATCGAAATCCCACTCCCGCAGGAAAAGGAGCGACTCAGTCTGGTCGAGCAGGTGCTCGCCGAGGAGTCGCGGTCGGATCTGCTTGCGAGCGACCAGACCCGGATGGTTGCGCGGGTCTCCAATGGCCTGACACTCGTCGGCGTCAGTCAGATCATCCGCCGAGGCATTCAGTCGGGACGTCCTTTCGAGGCGAGCTACCTGAGAGAAGCGAAAAAGGACCTGATCGAAAAGCAGTGCTACGGCCTGCTCGAATTCATCGAGCCACGGTACAACTTGAGCATGGTTGTCGCCCAACAGGCGGTCCGGCACCGGCTGGAAGAAGACTCACGCCTGATTCGCGAGGGGCACACCGCCTCGGTGCCGATGGGTTACCTGCTGTGCGGTATGCTGGGAACCGGAAAGACATTCACGTCAACCTGCTTCGCGGGCAGCATCGGCATACCGGCGGTCGTTTTCAAAGACATCCGGGAGAAGTGGGTCGGGTCATCCGAGCGCAACATGCAGAAAGTCTTGACCGTGGTTCGGGCGCTCGGCCCCGTCATGGTCATCGTCGACGAAGCCGACGCCGCGCTCGGGAAGCGGACAGCCGACGGGGACAGCGGAACATCGAGCCGGTTGTTCGCGATGGTCGCCGCGCAGATGGCCGATACCGACTACCGCGGTCGGATCATCTGGGTGCTCCTGACGGCCCGGCCTGATCTCCTGACCGTGGACTTGAAGCGGCAGGGTCGCTGCGAGGTCCATATCCCTCTTTTCCCTCCCCAGACTCCCGAGGAGAGACTCGAGATGTTCCAGGCAATGGCGCGCAAGAACAAGGTCGCGATCGATCCGGCGTCCATCCCTCCCCTTCCCGAGCAACTGTCCGGGGCAGACCTCGAGAGCCTCCTCGTTCAGTCGATGCGGATGGCTGCGGTTCGCGGTCTTGCTTCCCCGACTGCGGACGTCATCAAGGAAGTGGTCTCGCGATTTGTTTCCCCCAATTACTCGCTCGAAAAGGAACTTCAGGAGCTGGTCGCCATCCGCGAATGCACCGACCTCGAATTCCTCCCCGAGCGATATCGCCCTTTCCTGACCGATCCGCAGAAGGCGGCAGGCATGGAACAACGCATCCAGGAGCTCCAGGCGCTTTTGAGGTGACCAGCTGACCGGCTGACTGGGATTCTGAACAGCGAATCCCCCCACTCCCGCCCGCATTTCTCACGCCGTGCTCGGGCAACCGCCGTCAGAGCCGCGCAGCGCTTTTCAGCGGAGTAAGCACGTTCTGCCGCCAGCGGGGGGCAGCAGCGCTTGCCCGTCAACGTTGGTCCGACTTCCAAGTCGGACACTACACCCCGCCAGCAACGCCGAGCCAGCTGACCGCATGCCGAATGTCCGACTTGGAAGTCGGACCAACGAGAGACGCAAAAGCTGCTACACCGAGCCAGCCTGCCGCAGCGAAGCACGCGCCAGATCATGCATAATTTGAATGAAATATCCGGACCAAAGCACAGTCTAAGCGTCTTAAGGCCCCAACGCCTTTCCGGGGCTTGGCTCAAAAACCAAGGAGGAGATAGGAATGAACCGGAAGGAGTTCTTGCGGAAGTCTTTAGGCGCGGGGCTGGGCTCGGGTGCCCTGGTGGTACTGAATCAGACGGGCGGCGCTTTGCAGGCCGCTCCGCCAACCGAGAAAGAGTTTGCACAGCTCAAAGGTGAGAAGGAATTCATCGAAAACTGGCTGACCGACCTGCTGAACACGATGGACGATCAGCTGGACGAAAAGACCGCCATCAAATTGATCGAAGGTTGCGGACGCGGCTGCTACCGGCGGCACCAGTTCAAACAGGACATTTCCAAGGCAGGCAAGGATGACCTGGAGAAGCTGCTAGCGGCTTACCGCAAGGTTTTCGGAAGCGTCGAGAAACAGGGGGACGCCGTGCACATTCGCTTCAATTCCCGCGAGCACGGCTGCTTTTGCCCGGTCCTGCGTGACAAACCGTCCAAACTGAACGCGCTCCATTGCCATTGTCATAAAGGGACGCACGAAGCGATCTTTCAGGCAGCCCTTGGCCGTCCCTTCAAAGTCGAGATCATGGAATCGGTGCGACGCGGCGGTGAGCGCTGCTATTTTCGGATTCAGTTAGCCTGACCCCAAGGATCGGGGCGATTGGGTTCCAAGGCTGCGGCCAGCCGGGCGGAAAGCGGCGGATTCTGAAAAGCGAATCCGCCGCTTTCCGGCCCGGCTGGCTGCTTCACGCCTATACCTTCAGCCCCAGCAGCCGTTCGGCGTTCTCGTAATACAACTTCCTGAGGATGCTGTCGGGCAAGCCGAGTCCGTAGATCCTCCATCGTCCCTGGGGCGGGACCCTCGCCGGAGCGTAGTCGAAATACTCGTCTTCGGTCTGCAAGAACCGATAGTAGATCTCGTACAGCTTGTCCCCGTAAACCTGCTGCGGGTACTCGTCCCCTCGGGGGACCGCGTCAGTGCCGAAGAGGATCCGATCCTGATACTTGTCGAAGAATTTTCGAGCCGTTCGTGGCTGCCGTCCCAGTTCCCCGATGCGCGCCCCGATCTCGACGTTCATGTTCGGGTGCGAATCCAGCCACTCGCCGACCCAGGCGAGATTCTCGGAGTCTCCGACGTGAGCCAGCACAAATTGTGTTTTCGGGTGTCGGGCCACGACTCGGTTACGCGCCTCGTGCAACTCGCGGTTGCTTGGGAAGTCGCCATGGAAGGACCAGTCGGGGTGCGCCTGCAACTCCTCGTAGCGCTCGTTGTACTTGTCGATTGGTAGAAAGAACGCCTCGGGATCCGAAACGTGAATCAATACCGGCATCTTGAGCGCGCCTGCGGCTTCCCACATCGGATCGTAGCGCTTGTCGTCGATCTTCACGAGGGGACCGGTCGTGACGTTCTCCCGTAAGTACAGGCCGAGGACCTTGAGGATCTTCAGCCCTTTAGCCCCTTTGCGGTGAGCCTTTTCGATCTCGTCCGCCTGGAATTTCGAGTAGCCGGGCTCGTTGATTTTCCACCACCACGGCTCCGTGAATACGACGAAGCGTTCTTTGTGCTTCCCCCCGTAATACTCGAGACACTGGTCCAGGCAGGTCCCGTACCCGCCTGTCAAATTGACCATCAGGCGCAGATTCTGCCGCTCCATGACGGGCAGGATCTCATCCAGAGGAGCCGCGGGTGTGAAGTTTCCTCCCGAAGCATTCTGATCACTGAAGGACGGGCTCCAGGACAGATGCGTATGGAAATCGACGACCGGGAACCGTGCTTTTTGGACGGGGCTTTCCGGAACGTGCAACATGCTCCGCGGTTCAAAATCGGGAAGTCGCAGAACGCGGTCTTGATCGGCCCTTTGTTGGGACGCCGGCTTGGCGTGGGTCATTCCTCCTCCTGCGGTGAGGGCGGCGGCCGCCGTCAGCCATTCCCTCCGGCTTAGACCAGACATGAAAGTCCTCCTGTATTCCTGGTATTCGATACAATCCAGCGGCTGACTCGGCCTACTTGGACGAACCAGCCGGCCCGGCGAAGATCAGCTCGCCGAATCGAGCCGGGACGTGAAAATCCCGCTTCATCGTCGGCGTCCAGGCCAGGCCTGCATTCACAGGTTTCGCCTCGACGCGATACAAGTTCATCGCCCAGCGATCGCCCGGCTTCGGGGGACGGTTGGGCGCTGTAACCACGTCCTCAAGCGGCAAAGCAATTTCGCAGGTCCATTCGCGATCGTCCGCCTTGCCATCGACCGTACCGTCAACCTTGACCGCCCACTTCAGCTTGTTGCTGTTCCACGACTCATATGGAATCGGCTTCCGGACGTCGATAAGGAAGATGTCCAGCATCGTTCCCAACGGGTTCACTTCCAGCTCCAGATAGCTAGGATGCGAAGGATCCCCCTTCAGAAAAACTTCAACGACTTCCTCTTCCCACAAATGCTGATCGCGCTGGTCACGAGTCGCCCAGATGTTCTGGTCCGGGCAGCGGAACGCGAAATAGAGCATCTGGTCGTCATAGACAATCCAGGCGTCGGTCCGAATGTCCGAACGGGAACCATCCGCGTTGTTGAAGAAGGGACCGGCGGACGGCACCGATTTCCAGACAGGCTCGTCCAATCGACCGTCTACCTGGATAGGAGCCGAAGTTTTCGAGACCTCGTATGTCCGGACCGCCGGCACCGGCTGTGCGGTGTTCGCCCCGGTTAAAGCGAATCCTAAAACGAAGCCGATGAGGCAGCTACGCATGCATTCCTCCTTGGACCCTTATCGAAAGTATATCGGTGAATCATAGACAAGAGCTAACTGTCATGCCGACCAACCGAGCCGCCACCTATGGATCTCACGCGCATCCCGCAGCGCTCGAATACAATTGCAACACGGAGCGCACCCTGTGATCGATCAGCTCTTCGGGCGTTGGCTGAATCCGGCCCTCCCTGACCGCCCGGTACTCCAGGGGCAGGAACTGGCTTAACAGAGGCAGCGGGATCGGCTGACCCGCAAGATTCTCGAGCAAGGCATGGAAGGCGGTTGCGACCGAAGGCCTCGCCCAGTAGTAGCGGCAGCGGTCGCTATAGCTGTACCTGCGCGCGTAGCGGAGGTAATGCTCGTCCCCACGGTAGTACCCTTTCCACTCCTGCGGGTGGTCGAGCATCTCCTGCTCGAGGACTTCCCTCACCTCGGACAGGCGGGTGCCGGTTCGCCCTCCCAGCCACTCCTGCTCGATCGAGGCTAGACCAAAGACCGCTTCTCTTAAGGCAAAAGTCAGCCATGGCCCAACTTTCAGAATGGCAAAGTGGTCCTCGACCAGTTCCCGAAGAGCCTCGGGAGCCTGGTAGTCGGTTGAATGGGCCTCGAAGACGCACGTTCCAAAGGTCTCGATGAAGCGGGACAGATCTCGGGTCTTCTCTCGAGAGTAAGGGAAGATCACGGCATCGCCAAATTCGACTCCCGGTTGGACGACCAGCCCGATGACTCTGTCCCAGGCGTCGGCGAGACCGCGGTTTTGAAAGACGTCTCGGCAAAGCGCGAGCGTTGTCTCCGCGTCCTCGACGGCCGTGATTTCCGGGGCGCCGGAGTCAGCTCGTTCGCCGCCCGGAACGGGGACCTCGGTTCCGATCACATAGACCGGCCGGGGGGAGCTGACGGAGAGTTCGCGCCACGTCTTCTCGGCGATCAGGCAGAGATCGCTGGCGCGATCAGTCTTTGTCCGCTCGTCCAGCCCGGCAGGCCCCGTCGGGTCATCGGCACACGCCATGCTGGTATCGATATGAATCTTGCGAAAACCGGCCGCGACGTACCCGCGCACCAGATCACGGGCCTTGGCCATCGCCGCATCGGCGCCTTCGCCGCGCCAGCAATGGGGACCCAGGTGATCTCCTCCGAGAACGAGGCGGCTCAGCGGGAAGCCCAAGCCAGTCGCCATCCCCTTGACGAACTCTGCGAAGGAATCGGGCGTCATGCCGGTGTAGCCCCCGAACTGGTTCACCTGGTTGGACGTCGATTCAATGAGAAGAAAAGACTGGTCTTCGAGCGCCTGCCTGAAGGCCGCTTTCAGGACCAGCGGATGGGCCGAACAGACGGAGTAGAGCCCGACCGGCAAGCCCTTGAGATTAGAGCGAAGCAGGCTGGCTAGATCATCTGATTGCGGTACAGTTGGTTCATTACGGTTCTGTGCCATATAAGTGCTGCGCAATGCCTCCCCGTAGGTCCGACTTCCCGTTGGTCCGACTTCCAAGTCGGACATGTCCCCCCGCCCGGAGCGAGACCCAGCCGAATCGGTGTCCGGCTCCGAAGCCGGCGGCACACCGTCACTCCTCCCCGATCGGCTGACGCTCCCGCTTCCTGGTCGCCCTCTGTCGCTTCTGCTCCAAGCGACGCCGCTTGGCAGCCGCGGAGGGCTTGGTCGGCTTGCGAGCCCGGATGGGTGCGGCCGCTTGCCGGATCAGCGCTACGAGGCGATCAATAACGTCCTGACGATTGCGCTCCTGGGTCCGAAACCGGCGACCGGTCAGGATGAGAACACCTTCCTGCGAAAGCCGTTTTCCGGCCAACCGGGCCAGGCGTTCCCGAACATGGGGCGGCAAGGAAGGCGACGAGGTCACGTTGAACCGCAGTTGAACACACGTGGCCACTTTGTTCACGTTCTGACCGCCGGGACCGCCCGAACGCACGAACTGAAGCTCGAGCTCGCTTTCATCGAGCGTGATCCCATCGGTAACCTCAATCATAGAGCCATTTTACTCCGAGGTTGCCCGGCTCAATACGGGCGATTCTCTTCCGGCGGTGGACCCGTATATTGCTTCTTGACCCGGTAGACATTGAACCACTCCCAGCGGTCGCCGTTGCTCAGGCTGAAGGGCAGCATCCCCCATCCGGTGCTGTAAAAACCCGCCTTGGACCCGAAATCGAGTATTCGGACTCGAGAATCGGCCCGCGCCTCACGTTGCTCGATCAGCTCCGTATACTCGCCGGGATCATACGCCGTGACCCAGGGCATGGCGACGTATGGCTTGATGATGATGTCGCCCGGCCTTACAGTGGTCGTGGTTTTCAGGATCGTCTTCGCGCCGGCCTCATTCATGTAGTAACGAAAGCCCCACTCGCCGGCAATCCAGACAGTCCGGTCAGAGGCGCGATAGTCACGGGCCAAAGTCTTCGCCGTCTCGCGATACAACCCGGCGAAGCGGTAATCGCCGTAGCTTATCCAGTACGAGTAGATGCCCGTGAGTACCACGGCAGCCGCCATCAGTTTTCTCAGCTGTGCATGATTCGGAAAACGCCGCTCCATCCACAAAGCCCAGAGAACAATGACGGGCGGTATCGCCGGCAACGTGTACCTGGCCGAACCGCTGTAATACATGAACAGACAGGCGAGCAGGAAAGCAAAGAACCATACCGTCAGCAAGCCCGGCGGAGGCGCGTTTGACGAACCGCCGTCCGACTGTCCCCTAGCCACCACGGGAGGCCAGACGACACTGAAGACGACCAGGCACCCGGTCGCCAGGAATATTGAAAATAGCACCACTTGGGCCCAAGTCCAGTTCGGAAACCAGACCGCGAACGGGATCCAAGCCAGGCCCAACACAAGAAGGGCCAGAGGCGTTCGAAATCGTCCGCCGAATCCGAGCCACGCGACAATGGGCATGAAAAAAAGCGCCCCAATGTTCAGCAGGAAGCTGACCCCCTTCACGCCCACGAGCCACCAGTCGAGCGTCTGGCGATGGCTCATGTGCATGACCGTCAGGATCAGCACGAAACGGTCGTAGTGCTGGTAAGCCGCAACGAACCAGAGAACCCAGATCGCGAACGGAGCGATCAGCAGCAACAGCAGACTAATCCGTTGCCTGCGGTCCGACGGTTGCCTGGAATAGGCGACAGCACCACCGAAGAGCGCGATCGGGATAACGGTCGTGATCGACATGAGGGAAGCGCCGATCAGTCCTGCGGCCAGCACCAGCCAGCCGCGCTTGCTTTCCGGGGTGTCTAGTACCGACAGAAAACCGGAAAAGGCGACCAGCCAGAGGCTCAGGAGAGGGACATCGGCCATCAGCGTGTGGCTGAGGGTCATGAATGCCGGGGAGACAACCATGAGACATGCGACCGCCAGCGGCCAGCGAACGAATCGACGGGCAACGTCGTACACAGCCCAGGCCGCGAGCAGCGGGAAAACGATGAAACCCAGGTGTAAGACCCATTCCCGGCTGCTCCCCGTTGTCAGTTTAATCACTGCAAGGTAATAGGAAACGAGAGGCAGATGACTGTGGCTCGCTGCGTCGGGGGCCTGGTATCCCTCGAAGATCGGCGGGTAGTCGTAAGGGTAAAGCGGCTTTTCGAGAATATTGTCGGCGATCTCCAGGTAAATCCGGTCGTCGATGTGGACAGCCTGGTTAATGAAAGGCAGGTAGGTTGCGCAAACCAGCAGCGTCAGCAAAAGAAGCGGGCTCTTGAACCGCAAGACCATAGGGCGGCAATTCTACTCGACAACCGGACCGCGGCGAAACCGGCGTCGACGCCATTTCAGGGACGAGACAGCGTGCGAGGCGAGACTCCCGAGGAAGATCATCATTTCCTTGTACGATTTGCCGCTCTTCTCCAGCCGGACCCTGAGCGAGAAGCCGTACCAGGCGACCGAAATCAGATAGTAGAGCCTCCCGAGCGGCAGTTTTATCAACAGGGGGACCAACGGCCGCAGGAAAGGGAACGAGACAACGACGCCGAACAGCTTGTGAAGCCGCTCGACCCGCGTCTTCTCCGTCGGACTCGGGAACCGCAAGGCGGAGAAGGTATTGGTGCCCTCCGGAAGCACGTCATCGGCCGCGGAATAGTAGCCGTGCTCCTGGGCGTACCGGCTCAGTTGTGTCCCTGGCAGTGGAAAGAAAAGATGCGCAACCGCGTAGTCCGGCCGGCACCGGATGTTCAGATCGAGCGTCTTCAGGTCGACATTGAGCGGCTGGTCCGTCGGCAACGCCATCAGGTTCTGTGTGATGAACGGGATATCGAAGTCACGCAGCGTCTTCGCGAGTCCCGCAATCTCGTCATTGGTAATATTCCGCCTGAGCAGGGACCTCGACACCTGCTCGTCACCGCATTCGATCCCGAAGCAGACGAGCCTGCAGCCGGCTTGCTTGAGGAGGCGGACTTTTCGCTCGTTCGCCGCCTTCACGTGCAGGTTGCACATGAACGGGACGCCCACCTCAACCGGATACCTGGCGGCAAATTCCTCCAGCCAGGCGACGTTGCAGAGAGTAAAGATATCGTCGTCGAGATAGGCGAATCGGGTGCCGTGGCTATCCCGGGTCTGGCGCATTTCCCTCAGGAGGTTCTCGACGCTTCGCCTGCGAAAGACCTTCCCCGCCGATTCGAACATCTCGTTGTAACTGTGATTGAAACAGTAGGCGCACTGGTTCGGGCAGCCCCGGGAAGCCATGAAGAGATGAGTATGACTGTTGCGGAGCGCGGGTTTGCTGCGCAAGAGCATTTCGCGGTCGGGGAATGGAACCGAGTCCAGATCCTGGATAAACGGCGCCGGGGGATTCCGTACAATGCCCCGCTCGGTGCGGAAATGCATTCCGGGAGTCCCGGTGAACTCAGCCGGGTATCCTTCCAGGAAGACCCCGAAACTGATATCGCCTTCGCCGAAAGCGACCGCGTCGACGAAATCCTCTTCGATGATGTCCTGAAAAAACGTGGGGTGCGGTCCGCCAAATAGTACAAAAGCCCGGCTGATCGGACGCAAGCTTCGGGCAAGACGGGACAGATTCGCGTATTCCGGGCTCATGCAACTGAAGGCAACGATCTGCGGGTCCCATTTCGTGACCTCGGCGCAGATCGATTCTTCGTCCTGCTCGTCAGCGATGATGAGCCTGGTCTCCCACGATCGGGCGACTGCCAGGCTGGACATATACATCACGCCCAGCCGCTCCATCGTGTAGAGGCTCTTGACGATGAAAAGAATACGCTTGGCCACTGCGCAAGGATGTTAACACAACTGCGCACTACCCACTGCGCACTGCGCACTGACAACTGACGACTGACGGAAGGTTTGGCGTTGGTCCGATTCCTAAGTCGGACAGCAGCGGGCTTTCGGCGAGCGCCAACCGGGCCGTAAAGCGGCGGATTCTGAACAGCGAATCCGCCCTACGACTGAGTGCTTCCGCACGGCAGGCGGTCGTAGGGCGGATTCGCTGTTCAGAATCCGCCGCTTTACGGCCCGGTTGGCTAGCCTTCCGCAGTCGTCAGTTGCCAGTTGTCAGTCGTCAGTCGTCAGTTGTCAGTTCGCAGTGCGCAGTGGGTAGTGCGCGGTGCGCGGTTACTTCAGCACCAGCTCGACCACCGGAATCGCGACATCCGGCTTGGTCACCGGCAGATTCAGTGTCAAAACATCAGGCCCCGGTCGCCCCTCATCCATCCATGCGCCCCGGCCCTCGCTCATGCGAACCTCGGACCCGTCATTCAGGAGTTGTGCATATTTCACTTTCCCGGCGAAACCGTCGAGGTGGAGCCGGCCCATTGGCCAGTCGAGAACATGCACGTAGATGCGCCTTGTCTGCGGGTTGTAGGTGAGGAGCGCGTTGGCCGGTTTCTGGAACTCGGCCGGGGCTTCCGTGCAGCCGTAAATCGAACGACTGTTGACCCGCATCCAATCGCCGAGGCCTGCGAGCCGCTCCCTGGCACGGTCGTCGAAGGTGCCGCGGGCCGTCGGTCCGACGTTGAGCAGCAGGTTTCCCCCCTTGCTGACCGTTTCGACAAGCATTGTGATCAGCTGCGGGACACTCTTCCACGTATTCTCGTCCCGATGGTAACCCCAAGAGCCCGAAAAGGTTTGACACGTTTCCCAGGGAACTCGTTGACCGTTATGCTTGACCCACTCCCGCGGCATGAACTGTTCGGGCGTACGGAAGTCCCAACCACCCGGCGCGTCCAAAAGATCAAGGCGATCATTGATGATGATGTTCGGCTGGAGCTCCCGCACGAGCGCCAGGATCTTCTCCGACTGCCAGTCATTTCGACCTTTCCCGTCGGGGCCGGGGAACGAAAAATCGAGGAAGAGACAATCGATCGGCCCGAATTCGGTGAGGAGCTCGCGGAGTTGGGCGCGGATGTATTCGGCATACTTGTTCATGTCGCGATTCGCCCACTTCTCGCGCAGCTCCTTGTTGTCGCGCATCGGGTGATTGCGGTCGATCGTGTACTCGGGATGGTGCCAGTCGATGAGCGAGTAGTAGAACCCGACCTTCAAGCCCTCGGCCCGAAAAGCCTCGACCATGGGCTTGAGCAGGTCCTTTCCATAGGGCGTTTTAGTTGCTTTGTAGTCGGTCTGTTTTGAATCCCACAGACAGAAACCCTCATGGTGCTTCGAGGTGACAACGAAGTACTTCATTCCGGCTTCCTTGGCCATCCGCGCCCATTCGCGCGGCTGGTATAGGTCCGGATTGAAGTGTTCGAAGTACTTCTGGTAATCCTCGTTGGTGATCCGCTCGCGATTCTTCACCCACTCGTGGCGGGCGGGCATCGCGTACAAGCCCCAGTGGATGAACATGCCGAACCGGGCATCTGTCCACCAACGCATGCGTTCCTCCCGCTGTTGCTCGGTTTCCTGCCGAGGCTGCGCGCGAGACTGCGACAGGCCAACCAAAACCACCAGACAGCCAATAAGTGCGATGAAGGTTCTTTTCATGAGGCAGAGTGTAGTTTCGGAACGGGTCAGAAACAACTCCGGAAAGCAAAGGACCTCAAGGACTCCAAGGACAGCAACGACCGCAAGGAAAAGACACGCTTTCTCCTTGCGGTCGTTGCTGTCCTTGAAGTCCTTGAGGTCCTTGAGGTCCTTCGCTTTCTGCTCCGGGTAAGCGGTTACCCAACTCCGGGTAACAGCCGAACCATGCCCCGCCAGTGCGGTATCTGTAAACGCCCACCAGCGCTCAATTCTTTTTCCCGCCCGAATCGGCATGGTTCTTGCGAGATCCCGGAGCGTGAAACTGACACGATGTGCTTCAGCCTGGTTACTTGGCCTCATCCTCTGCGGCAGCCTGTTTGCCCAACCGGATTCCAGCTCCATCTCCGACGAGCAGCGGCGCCTCTTGGAAGTCAGACGTCGTCAGATCGAGCTCAAGAGTGCCCGATCGGAGCTGGATCGGGTGCGTGGCCTGTACGACCAGCGACTCGTCGCCCGCAAGGACCTGGATATCGCA
>CAYQYP010000239.1:0-8703 GCA_964421755.1 uncultured Acidobacteriota bacterium | reverse complement strand
TTGGCACAATGTGCCGTACAACGAGAAGAAGATACAGCAGTTGCCTCGTCTCTTTCGCAAGTATCCCGACGATTTCAGCCCTTTGGTCAGGCGTCTGTTCGAACTGTACCGGAGGTGGTTTGTCAGGTAGGCGCGATTTCGCGTAGATCCGACTTGACGTTGGTCCGACTTCCAAGTCGGACACTACGCACCGCCAGCACTATCGAGCCAGCCGGCCGCATGCCGAATGTCCGACTTGGAAGTCGGACCAACGGGAGACTCGCAAAAGCTGCTACATCGAGCCAGCCGACGGTCGGACACTACACACCGCCAGCGCGAGGCAGCAGCGCTTGCCGGTGTACGTAGGTCCGACTTCCAAGTCGGACATTACACACCGCCATCGCTATCGAGCCAGCTGGCCGCATGCCGAATGTCCGACTTGGAAGTCGGACCAACGGGAAGTCGGTACGGGAAGTCGGACCTTCTACGGGAGTTTCGGGGAGTTTCGGGGACACAAAACTTAATTCTTATGCTCCCGCACGATCCTGCCAGCGGATTGCGAATTAAGTATTATGTCCCCGAAACTATCTTGCGCACCTTTTCCACGTACTTGTCCGGGTCGAACTTGCGCTCGAGCCCCCGCGCCGTCATTGACCGGACGCTTCCGAAGACCGGACGCTCACCCCACGGTCGATCGTGTAACCCGAAGACCCACCCGACGTTCGCGTATCCGCTTGGATCACGGCCGTCCAGGAAATACTTGTCGTTGAGATGAACCGCGGCGTAGTAGCCCTGCTCCGGGGTCGGAGACCACTCGAGTACCTTCTTGCCCCAGTACATGCGCATGTAATTGTGCATGTAGCCCGTTGCCTTCATCTCGAGCATGGCGGCATTCCAATATGGATCAGCCGTCTGACCCGTCTCCAGCTCTTCAACGGTATAAACGGCGGGCCGTCTATCGGCGGCATGCCGTGTCAAGGTACCTTGCGCCCAGGCGGGCAGCGCTTCGAAACGATCGTAGCGCGGGGTGAAATGGACGTAGTTGCACGCGAGCTCCCGACGCACGACTAGTTCCTCCAGGTAAGCTTCTCGATCCTGGATCGGTGCGTCAGCTCCCTGAACGTCGAGTGCAACTTGAAGCGGCGACAGCTGGCCGAAATGCAGGTAGGGGCTCATGTGAGAGACGGATTCCAGATCCGGCTGGTTGCGACGTTCCTTGTACCCCGTCAGCTCGTTTTCGATGAAATCACGTATTCGGCGCGTTCCTTCGGTCCGCCCGCCACGGTAGAGAGTCGAAGGGGGGACGCTTTGGTCGACAGACAGACGCGCGAGGACCTGCTCTGGATTAGCGATCATGACGGAATCTGCAATCCCCAACCGCTCGGCGGTCAAAGGCATCGAGTCACTCGCCACTGACTCTTCGACGAGAGGCCTCAGGTACTCGTCGAGGTGGCGCTTGATCCGTGGACGTATGGTCCGCGCAGCGAACTCGGCCTTTGGGCTGGCGACTTCAACCGGAACGACAACATCCGCCTCCACCTGGGTCACTTCCACGGGACATTGAGCGGCGAAATCCCGTCGCCATCTCCGCTGGTGCCGCAGATAACCGCAGTCGCAGATCACAGCAGCCGCCCGCCTGCTTATCTCGAGGAGTGCCGCTTGGGGCTCGGCGGTCTCGGCGACCACCATGGCTATTCCCCGCGCATTCAGATGTCGTTCCGTCTCCGAGAGTCCCTCCAGCATGAACGCGAAATGGCGAAGGTTGGCGTCCGGGAACGTCGGAACCAGAAGGAAGAGCACCACCAACGGCCGTCTGAGCTCATTTGCCCGCAAAATGGCGAACTCGAGAGCGTGGTTGCCCACGGCCCGCTGGGACTGCTGCATCCAGTAAAGAATCAGGTCTCCGCCGCCCGGTCCCTGCGTGTTCAGTGACTTGATCCTTCCCCGGTAACCGTGCGGAAGCTCCATATTAGGTAGATATTACCGGAGGAAGGCGAGTAAACAAGGGGTGCCGGCATTCTCGCGTGACGGACAATGTCCGACTTGGAAGTCGGACCTACGCCCCAAGGCGCGGGCCGGTCTCCGACGTAGGTCCGACTTCCAAGTCGGACATTCCGGTTTTGAATTTAGTGACCCTCGACCGAACTTTAGCGGTGCCGTATCCGTACCTCAGCATGTAACCGAACTTCCTTACAGGGGTGCTCGATGAAAGCCAAACGGTCGAAGAAAAAGTGGATTCTCCTTCTTGTTGTTGTCGTCGTAATGGCGGTGACAGCGATCGCCTTCACCCAGATGAAGAGCGGTCCCCCCACTCTCGCCTCAAACAATCTGGCGGAAGTAACGAGGTCCAATCTGGCCCGGTCGGTAGTCGCAACCGGCGTTGTGGAACCGATCTCCAACCGGATCGAAATCCGGAGTAAAGCGAGCGGCATCGTCCGCAGCGTGCACGTCGACGTCGGTGACCGTGTCGAGCCCGGACAGGTGCTTGTGGAACTCGACCGCGATCAACTGGTTGCCCAATTGCGCGAAGCCGAGGCGAACCTGCAGGCCGTGAGGGCCGACCTCACGGCGGCCCGGGCCGAGCTGGAGCGACACAAGATACTTGCCGAGGGATACGACGTCGAGCTGGCCAAGTCCAACCACAACAGGAGCACCGAGCTCCTCAAGCAAAAGCTGATCTCGCAGGCCGATTTCGACACGACCAAGGGAAAGCTCGAGGAAGCGTGGAACCGCCAGCGGGCCGCTTCTGCCTACCTCGGAATTGCAAGCGCTTCGATCCAACAGAAAGAAGCGGGAGTCTCCCAGATCCAGGCTGTCATCGAGCGGCTACAGGACGAGCTGAGCTACACCACCATCCGATCGCCCATGCGCGGCATCGTCCTGTCGCGGGAGGTTGAAGTGGGAAGCGCCGTCTCGTCCATCTTGACGATGGGAGCCGGGGCGACGCCGGTCATGACGCTCGGCGATATGAAGGACGTCTATGTGAAGGGCGAGGTGAGTGAGACCGATATCGGCAGGATTCGTGCCGGGTTGCCCGCCCGCATCACGGTCGAAACCTACAAGGACAAGGTGTTTAACGGCACCGTCTACAAAATCGCTCCGCTCGGCAAGGAAAAGGATAACGTCACGTCTTTCGAGGTTCGGGTTTCTGTCGACAACCCCGAGGGGCTGCTCCTGGCCAACATGTCCGCCAATGCCGAAGTCATTCTGGAAGAGCACAAGAATGTCCTGACGATTCCGGAGGGCGCGGTCTTGTACGACGAAAAGAAGAACCCTTCGGTTGAAATTCCCGATACCACCAATGAAACGGGACGCAAGCGGGTGCCTGTCACCCTCGATATTTCGACCGGAACCAAGGCCGAGGTCGTGAAAGGACTGAAGGAAGGCGACAAGGTCATACTCCAGTAGGCAGCGGGCAGCAGCCAGCGGGCAGCAGGCAGCAGGTAGCGGGCAGTCGTCAGTTGTCAGTGGTGAGTGGTCAGTTGTCAGTTGTCGGAGGCAGAGCATGGTTAGCGTGAGCGGGTTTTCCGAGCTGATTCGACAGGCGGTCGCCGAACTGATGAGGCACAAACTGCGGAGTCTCCTCACGATGTTCGGCATCGGGTGGGGTGTCTGCGCCCTCGCCTTGATCTCGGCTTCCGGTGACGGTTTCGAAAAGGGGCAGCGCGAGAACTGGAAGCAGATCGGCGACCGGATCGTCATGGTTTTCCCCGGCCGGACCGAGTTGCAGGCCGGGGGGCGGCGCGCGGGTCGAAATGTGCGGCTGTACCAATCCGACGTGGAAGCTATTCGTACACAGTGTCCAGCCGTCCGTGTGGCTGCTTCGGAAGTAAAGCGCTGGGGTGTCCCGGTTTCCAGCGCATATAACTCGGGTAGTTTCCTCGCGCTTGGTGTGGATCCCGACTATCTCACGCTTCGAACACTTCCCACCGGCGTCGGCCGAAATATCACCTGGTCGGACGTCAAGAACCGCTCGAGGGTCTGCGTTTTGGGAGAATCGGTTCGCAAACAGCTTTTCGGGGATCGGAAGGATGCCCTGGGCTCGCAGGTTCAGGTCAACGGCTACAAGTACACAGTGGTTGGTCTCATGCCGGAGAAGAACCAGACCAGCTCGTACGACGGGTGGGACAACGACAAGGTCTTGGTCCCTGTCCCGCTGATGCTGACAGATTGCCCGCCGCGCAAGGAAACGGCGACCGAAGGCCGGGTGGAGACGATCGTCTATCAACCCCGGTCGATCGAGGAGTGGGAGCTGGCGCAGCAGCAGGTTCGCCACGTTCTCGGTCGGATCCATGCCTTTGACCCCAGTGACAAGGCGGCCGTGCCGATGTGGGACACGATTCAGACTGCGGCGCTGTTCGACGACACCTTCAGCGCGCTGGGGTATTTTCTCGGGTCGGTTGCGATCATCACGTTGACGCTCGGCGGCGTTGGCGTGATGAACACAATGATGACGGCGGTGACCGAGCGAACTGCGGAAATCGGGCTGCGGAAGGCCCTCGGTGCCACCCGCAAGCGAATCCTTGGAGAAATCATGCTCGAGGGGCTGGTGCTTGCCATGTTGAGCGGGCTGTGTGGCCTCGTGCTGGTCCTCGGTCTCGCGGCGATTGTCAACTCATTCCCCATGCCCGCGTTTTTCGCCGGCCTGCCCATCGAACCGGACACCGTCTGGCAGGTCACGTTCATTCTTGGAACAGTCGCCGTTTTTTCCGCGCTGCCGCCAGCTTGGCGAGCGGCACGTATGACTCCGGTCGAAGCGCTTCGATTCGAGAAATAACGCCATGCTCTGGAAAGCTGTTTTCGAAAATGCTTTGGCGGCGCTGACGTTCTACAAGCGTCGGACCATCGTTACGATCGTCAGTCTCGCCTGGGCCGTTGCGTCGTTCCTGATTCTCATGAGTTATGGCCAGGGATTCGAGCAGGCATTGAGACTGGCGTTCGCCGCGGTCGGACAGGACCTGGTCTTCATGAGCGGCGGCCAGACGAGCCTGCAGGCCGGCGGCATGCGGGCCGGGCGGCACGTTCGCCTCGAATACAACGATGTTGAAGAGATCCGGGAGGCCGTGCCCCTGATCGGCGCCATCTCGCCGGAGATGATGTACAACACCTCCATCGTCCGCGGCAGCCGGGAAAAAAGCTACATGGTCCGGGCCGTCAAGCCTGAGTACGAGCGGGTTCGGAACATGAAGCTGGACAGCGGCCGGTGGCTGAATTTGGACGACGATAAATTCCAGCGCCGGGTGGCAGTCATCGGAGCAGAAGTTGCGAAAGAGCTGTTCGCACAACGGCCTTTCCTTGGTGAGGAGATCTCTGTCAACGGCCTGCGTTTTACTGTGATCGGCCGGGTCGCTACCAAGGTCCAGATTGCAAACTACAATCGCCCTGACAACCAGTGCGTCTTCGTTCCATACGAAACGATGTCCAACTTTCGGAATTTGCGTTATCCGGACTGCGTCGTGTGGACTCCCACAACGCCTTTCATGCGTGAAAAGGCGGTCAAACAGGTTCGAGCGGTTCTGGCGGGCGTGCACCGGTTCTCACCGGCGGACGATAAGGCAGTTTTCATGCTGGAGTTCAGCAAATTCACCAGCATCGTCGACGGGATGGCGATCGCGCTCAAGATCCTGCTCGCCTTCATTGGCACGGTGACGCTGGCGATCGGCGGGGTAGGCCTCGCCAATATCATGTTTACTGCCGTGCTCGAGCGAACCCGGGAGATTGGCGTTCTGAAGGCGCTCGGCGCACGTCGACGCACGGTGCTGTTTCAGTTCCTTGCAGAAGCGCTCGTGATCGTCGGGATAGGCGCCATCCTGGGCGTCACACTGGGCGTGGGTATCGCAAAGGCGGTCGGGTCCTTGCCGTTCATCGGTTCCCTGATGGGAGAGGAGATTGCGCGGGAACATGGCCGCATCCACTTCCAGATCAGCCAGATGTCTCTGCTGATATCCGTCGGTGTGCTCCTGCTGGTAGGGTTAATAGCGGGCATGCTTCCGGCCCTTCGCGCTGCGCGCCTGGACCCCATCGAAGCGCTCCGGTACGAGTAAGGCAGGACACGCCTTCAGGGACCTCGTCCTGCCAACCGGGCCGTAAAGCGGCGGATTCTGAAAAGCGATCCGCCCTACAACCGAGTGCTTCCGCATGGCGGGCAGTCGTAGGGCGGATTCGCTTTTCAGAATCCGCCGCTTTACGGCCCGGTTGGCGATGTTCAACCAGCCTCCGAGACAGCTAGCCATACTTGCGGTAGAATTCTCGCCTTATGAAGCCTTATGCTGTCGCATTCTTCCTGTTTTCGCTGATCTTCTCTTGTCTCTTTGCACAAGATCCAACGCTGAAACTGAACGAGCTCGAGTATTTCGAGATGCCCGGGCTAAACGTCATGGTCTTCCAGGATATCTACCCGGAGGGCCATCAGGGCGGTATTGGCATCATCCAAAACGGCGTCCGCGTGGCGAGTAACGGCGACCTCCGACTCGAGCCGACACCGGGTCAGTGGCAGCCCATTCCCAAGCAACTCAAGCGGGTCGTCGAGCGTGAGCTTAACCAGATAACCGTCACGCTCGCTTACCCCGACCCGGCGAGGGACCGGAAGGGGTTCAACCCTATCGTTTACCCCGACGACCTGAAGTTGTCGTACCAGGTCCGGGTTAAATCGGAAGGGAAGCACTTCCTCGTCTTCGTCGATCTGGATCAGCCGCTGCCCTCTGAATGGGTCGGAAAAGTCGGCTTCAATCTTGAGCTTTATCCTGACGATCTGGCAGGCAAAACCTGGTATCTCGGATCCCAGTCCGGAATGTTCCCTCCGCAGCCGAACGGGCCGGTGGCAAAAGACCGCTCAGGGGAGCTCCAGTCCGCGATTCTAGGAGCTGGGGAGCGATTGACCGTCGCCCCGGAATCGGACTCCCAGCGGATGACGATCGAAAGCAAGACGAGTGAGATCCTTCTGTTGGATGGCCGCACCAATCACAACAACGGGTGGTTCGTCGTTCGCTCGCTGGTTCCTGCAGGGGCAACCCGGGAAGCGATCCAGTGGAAAGTGTCTCCCAACGCCATTCCCGGCTGGCGCTCCGCGCCGGTAGTACATTTGTCGCAGGTCGGCTATCACCCGAAGCAGCGGAAGGTCGCTGTTGTCGAACAGGATGCTGCCGATGACCAGACGGCGACCGTCGATGTGAAGCGGGTTTCCGAGGACGGCGGCCTGGAGTCTGCCCTCTCTGGAAAACCGGCGGCGTGGGGCAAGTTCCTCCGATACAAATACTCCCAGTTCGATTTCAGCTCCGTCAACCGGCCGGGTGTCTACGTCATCGAGTACGGGTCGTTCCGCAGCAATCCGTTCAGGATAGACGCGGGTGTTTTCAAGAAAGATGTCTGGCAGCCGACACTCTCGCACTTCCTGCCGGCTCAGATGTGTCACATGCGGGTCAACGAGAAGTACCGCGTCTGGCATGGACTCTGCCACATGGATGACGCGCTGATGGCGCCCGTGGACTTCAACCATTTCGATGGGTATCTTCAGGGTCCTTCAACTCTGACAAAATACCAGCCCTGGGAAGCAGTGCCCGGCCTCAATGCCGGAGGTTGGCACGATGCGGGCGACGATGATCTTCGCGTCGAATCGCAGGCCGACGAGGTTTTCATCCTGGCCTCCGCTTACGAAGCATTCAAGGTTGCATACGACCAGACGACCGTGGACCAGCAGAATCGCGTGGTGGAAATCCACCAGCCGGACGGCAAGAATGACTTCCTCCAGCAGGTAGAGCACGGCATTCTAACCATCCTGGGAAGCTACAAGGGCCTCGGGCGCCTCTACCGCGGGATGATCGTCCCGACGCTTCCGCAGTACGTTCTGCTCGGAGACACGGCCAATGTCACCGACAACCTGATCTACGACCCGAAGCTGAAAGAATCCGAAAGGACCGCCACGCACTCGGGGAAACGGGATGATCGCCTGGTTTTCACCGAGCAGCACGCGGGGCACGAGTACAAGGGCATCGCCGCGCTGGCGATCGCGGGCCGGGTTCTTCGGAACTACAACGGGGCCTTGGCCACCGAGTGCGTGCAGACCGCTGAGGCGCTCTGGAAACAGGAGCGTGATACCGGGCGGGCCTTCAGGGACAAGGTCTTCGCCGGCGTCGAGTTGCTGCTGACGACCAGGAAGCCCGAATATCGGGATTTCCTCGTCCAGAGCCGTACCCAGATCGTCGCCGGGATCGGCGGCACCGGCTGGGCCATCGGACGCGCGCTGCCACTGATCGACGACGCTGGTTTTAAGGAGGAAATCAAGGCGGCTGTGACAACGCACTTCGCGGGTGTCGAGAAGCAGCAGAGGGAAAATCCCTTCGGCGTTCCTTACCGCCCGCGTATCTGGGGCGCTGGGTGGGATATCCAGCGCTTCGGCGTCGAGCAGTACTTTCTGCATGCGTCCTTCCCGGACGTCGTGTCGACAGAATACATGCTCAATGCCTTGAACTTCGTGCTGGGTTGCCATCCCGGGGAGAACACCGCGTCATTCGCCTCGGGGGTCGGATCACGGTCGATGACGATCGCCTACGGATTCAATCGCGCCGATCGGTCTTACATACCGGGCGGAGTGGTTTCCGGCACTGCTCTTATCCGGCCTGATTTCCCGGAAATGAAGGATTTCCCGTACCTTTGGCAGCAGACAGAATACGTACTGGGCGGAGGCGCGACCAACTTCATGTTCCTGGTGCTCGCTGCCGACCAGGT
>CAYQYP010000238.1:0-8658 GCA_964421755.1 uncultured Acidobacteriota bacterium | reverse complement strand
GGCGGAGCGGATCAAGTCGATCCTCGTCGAACAAAAGTCCCTCATGGAGCAAGTACGCCGTATTTCGCAACACCTTCGCCCGCCGATCCTCGATCAGCTGGGCCTCATCCCGGCGATCAAGTGGCTGGCAGATGATTTCGAGCTGAGAACCGGCACGAAGTGTCTCGTTTCGGTACACGTGCCGGACGCGGCAAAGAAGGGACGGCCTTACGCGTCTGCGATATACAGGATCTGCCAGGAAGCCCTGTCAAACGTTGCCCGCCATGCGGACTCAGACGGCGCCCATGTCGTGTTTTCGGAAAACGATTCAGAAGTCGTCCTGGAGGTCACAGACAACGGGAAGGGGTTCAACTTGTCGGAAGAAGGTTTGTCTTCGATCGGAATCATCAATATGCGAGAGCGAGCCCGGCATTGGGGTGGTACCCTGGACATCGTCACATCTCCCGGGCAGGGCACCAGGGTCAGGGTCAGAATACCGCTTCGCACCCACGTGAACGGCATGGCTCTGGAGAAGCCTGAACTCAAAGGCTGAGACCCGGCTCCTCGATGCCGGCCAACCCGGCTGTTAAAATGGAAACCCATGTACTTTGAAAGCCTGACCAGCGCTGTCCTGACACATACGCCCCCTCGTCGTTCAATTGAGCCGGAACCGGCGGAAAAGGAAAAGACCAGCCGCGAAGTTCGG
The DNA here is from genome assembly GCA_964421755.1 of uncultured Acidobacteriota bacterium. Taxonomy (GTDB): domain Bacteria; phylum Acidobacteriota; class UBA6911; order RPQK01; family RPQK01; genus CAVUUN01. The sequence continues at coordinate 7,973 of CAYQYP010000238.1, read as the reverse complement.
GTGGTGCTAGTCGATGATCACCGGATTGTTCTGGACGGGCTTGCCGAATTGCTGTCCCAGGATCGCCGCCTGAGAATTGTGGGTGAGGCGTCCAACGGCCGAGAGGCGGTCAAAGTGGTCAGTGAGGAGCTTCCCGATGTCGTTCTCATGGACGTCGTGATGCCCGAAATGGATGGCATCCAGGCAACACGGATGATCAAGGCCGAGTTTCCCCAAGTCGCAATTGTCGGGCTTTCCATGTTTGCCGACGAAGACACGCGACAACAGATGTTGCGGGCCGGGGCGTGCGCCCATCTGGGCAAAGACGAAGATCTCCCCGTGCTGCTCGCGACCCTCCTCGGTTGCGTGAAGTAGTTGGCTTGGAAGCAAGCCTCGTACGCGATCAAACAGTCTCGACTGCCCGGGTTGATGCAGCGGAGACGGCGCGGGCGAACAGGTCGGGCGATTTCATGGCGATGCAATGGGCTTCGAAATCCGCCCGAGGTCCTTTCCAACGGAGGTCGTCGACCGAAGCGAAGACCGGGGCATCCAACCGCAACGTCGCCAGCGTGCGGAACAACAACGCCTCATCCCAGGATCTGAACAGCGACGCGGCCAGATTGCGGGCGTTTGCTATCGCGGGATGCCAATGGCGCCAATCGCGCGGAATATCCTCAAGGTGGAAATACCGCGACAACGTCGTAGCCGCAGCTTTTTCTCCCCAGCCTGGGATGCCGGGAAACCCGTCGGCGGCGTCGCCGAGCACTGCTAGATAATCCGGAATCGATTCCGGTTTCACTCCGAACTTCGTCTCCACCCCGGCTTCATCGCGCAGGACGCGGCGCCGGCGATCCAACTGAACAACCCTTGTCCCTACGACGCATTGGCTGAGGTCCTTATCCGGCGTGCAGATGACGACCTGATTGACCCGTTCGTCCAGAGCTGCTTTGGCTGCAGCGGAGGCCAGGGCATCATCCGCTTCGTGATAAACCATGGGCCATACCACAATGCCCATCGCCTCCAGGGTTTCCTCCAGTAACGGGAACTGCGACAGAAGGGCCGAAGGGACTCCCGCGCTCGTCTTGTATCCGGCGTACAGCTCGTTCCGAAACGATTCGATGACCTGGTCGGTCGCAACGCCGACGTGAGTCGCGCCCTGCTCAATCATCCACAAAACGGATCGGAGAACACCACGGACTGCGCCGATTTCACGTCCGTTCACATCCTGTGCGGCCGGTACCGCATGAAAATGCCGGAAAAGCTCGTAAGTCCCATCGATCAGGAACACATTCATGGTTTCGAGTATAGCAAGGGGCCCTATCAGCCGCGGAACCGGATGGTTCGTGTCGTGTAACTCGCTCGCGGGCGCACCCAAAAGGAACGCTGCCCAATTGGTATGATGAGCGCGTTGCCTGAGCATCTGGAGAGCTGTATGATCAACAACCGCCGGCGATGCGTGTCCGGAGCCGCTGGACGGCAGGCCGGGTGTCAGAAGAGGAAAAGGAGAAAGCCGTGACTACAGTCGCCCTGCTCGGCGCCGGAGGCAAGATGGGTTGCCGGTGCACCGACAATTTGCTCAAGTCCGATTACAAGGTTCATCACGTGGAGATCAGCGAGGCAGGAAAGGCTGCACTGGCCGAGCGTGGCATCACAACCGTCCCGCTTGAGAAGGCTCTCGAGACGGCCGACGCGGTGATCCTGGCAATCCCCGATCGTGCCATCTGCAAGGTCTCCCACGAGGTTGTTCCGATGCTGCGTCCGGGCACCCTCGTCATGATCCTCGATGCGGCGGCTCCTTACGCGGGAGAGTTACCTGAGCGCCCCGATGTCTCTTATTTCGTAACGCATCCATGCCACCCGCCCGTCTTCAATGACGAGACCGACTCCGAAGCCCGGCGCGACTTCTTCGGTGGAATCCGGGCAAAGCAGAATATAGTCTGCGCACTGCTGCAAGGGCCGGAAGACGCTTACGCCTTCGGTGAGCGAATCGCCCGGACGATTTTTGCCCCGGTCATGAATTCGCACCGTTGCACTCTTGAGCAGCTGGCGATCCTGGAGCCGGTTCTGTCTGAAACCGTGGCGGCCACCTGCGTGGTGCTCATCCACGAAGCGATGGAGGAAGCAATAAACAGGGGAGTTCCTGCGGAGGCAGCCCGCGATTTTCTTCTCGGGCACATCAACATCGAGCTCGCCCTGGTCTTCGGCGAACTGAAGACCGCCCGTTTCTCGGACGGTGCCCTGAAAGCAATTGAAGAAGCAAAGAAGGTGCTCTTCCAACCGGACTGGAAAAGAGTTTTCGAACCGCCGGAAATCATGGCCAGCGTTCAGAAGATAACCGGAGCCGCGAAACACTGACGGGCATCGCGACAAGCGCAACCAGTGTCGAAGAAGCCGAAACAGCCTGAAAATGTCCTTTGTTACGGCGTCGAGGAGCCCCTTCCCGAACAGGTGCCGCTATGCGCCGGGCCGCTGGAGCTGGTCTTTGAGGCCGGCGACCTGCGCTGGATCCGCCTGGGCAGCCAGGAGGTGGTACGCCGGATCTACGTGGCCGTTCGTGACAGGAACTGGGGGACGGTGCCCAATCGCATATCGAACCTGTCAGTTCGCGTCCAACCCACTCGGTTCGAAATTCTCTACGATGTGGAGAACCGGGAACGGGAAATCGATTTTCGCTGGGCCGGCCGGATAGTCGGCGACGAAACAGGCACGATCACCTTTTCGATGCGGGGAACCGCTCGAACAGCCTTCCTGAAGAACCGGATCGGGTTTTGCGTCCTGCATCCGATCAGGGAATGCGCCGGACAGACTTGCACGGTGACGAAGGAAGACGGAACAGTCGAGGAGGGCCAGTTCCCCTCGCTGATCTCTCCTGATCAGCCCTTTCGGGATTATCGCGCACTCGCTCACCCCGTTGATGCGGACACCTCGGTCGAATTCCGTTTCGAAGGCGACATTTTCGAAATGGAGGACCAGCGTAACTGGACCGACGCCTCTTTCAAAACCTACAGCACGCCCCTCCGTCTTCCCTACCCCGCCCCGGTTGCAGCGGGTACTGTCATCGAGCAGACGGTTCGCGTCCGGCTGGTCACGATCCGGAAGCGCAGGGTCCGGGCGGCGGGACCCCGGGCAACTTCGTTTTCGTTCAAACCTGCCGAAAGCACACCGCTGCCCGGCATAGGCCTCGGTGTCACCACGGGCACGCCCGAGCTGGACCAGCGCCAGATCGCGCTGCTGCGCCGCCTGAATCTGAGTCACCTTCGGGTTGACCTGGACGTCGGCGGCCCATATCGGCCGGTCCTGGAACGGGCGATTCGGGACGCTGCGCAGATCGGCGTCCCCTTGGAAGTGGCCCTGATGCTTTCAGGCGATTCTCCGGAGTTCCAGCCAGTCGTTCAACAGCTGGCCAATCTTGACCGGCCGGTTGTCCGCTGGCTGGTTTTCAACCGGGATGAGAAGTCGACTTCCACGCAATCGGTCCGAGCCGTGCGCGACTGCCTGACGGCTCTGTCCCTTCCCGGGCAGCTTGTCTCGGGCACGAACGCCTATTTTGCCGAGCTGAACCGCCGACGGCCTCAAACGGACCTGCTCGACGGCGTCTGCTATTCAGTCAATCCGCAGGTGCACGCCTTCGATAACGAGTCGTTGGTTGAAAACCTCGCGGCGCAGGGCCACACGGTCGAATCCGCCAGACACTTCGCGGGCGGCCGCCCGATCTACGTGAGCCCGGTGACTCTGCGGCCGCGGTTCAACCCGAACGCGACCGGGCCGGAGACGGCCAGGTCGCCCGGGCAGTTGCCATCCCAGGTCGATGTTCGCCAGATGTCGCTTTTTGGAGCGGCGTGGACGGTCGGAAGCCTGAAGTACCTCAGCGAGGCTGGCGTTGCGGGGATCACTTATTATGAAACCTGCGGCTGGCGCGGTGTCGTGGAGACGGGTTCTGGTTCTCCGCTTCCGGCCAGATTCCGTTCAATCCCGGGCGGCGTCTTCCCGCTCTACCACGTGCTGGCCGACGCCGGTGAGCTCAAGGGGGGAGAGGTCCTTCGCTCGGAGAGCTCGGCTCTCCTGTTGATCGACGGGATGGTGCTGCGTCGGGGTGACAGGTTACGCATTCTCATCGTCAACATGCGGCGGGACCCTCGTCTTGTTGTGCTGCGATTGGGCAACCTCGTAACGGACGTCCAGATTCGTGTACTTGACCAGACAAACGCCGAGCGGGCGATGGACGATCCCGATTCGTTCCGCTTAGAAACCCCAGCGGAAGTGGCAGACGGGTGCCTCGAGCTCACCCTGTCCGCCTACGCTGTCGCTCGCATCGACGGCCGTTGGTCGTAGTTACGACTTGCAAGTCGGACACGAGTTCTTTGGGGCAAGCTCGTTCGTCCGACTTGGAAGTCGAACCCACGCTATTTGAACTACTCGAGTACTGCCGGGGGCACCGACGACAGGAACTTCAGATCGAACGACGCGAATAGTTCCTGAGCGACCACACCAGCCGACGACTCGACCAGGAAATAGCCGCCTACCTGGCCGGCGCTGGCAGGAACGAGCTCGGGCAACAGTTGAGCCAGCCGCTCGCCGGCGCCAAGATTTTCGACTTTCTCCCCGACCAGAACCCCGTCCTTCGTATAGATCTTGATCGCGACGTCGGCCGAGGCAGCATTCGGGTTGTAAATGGCGAGCCCCGTGAAGTAGCCGAGCCCGTTTGCCACATGGCTGAACAACGCCTTCTTGAACAGGGTCCCCTGGAGCGGCAGCGCCGCCACATACCCCAAGCTGTGGGGGTCACCGAAAATAACGTCTCCTACGACACCCGGTCCATCCGCCTCGACTTTTATAGAACCGATGAATTCTGCAGAAGAGTAAAGGCCCAAAATGTGGGTGATGTAATTGGAGTAGGTTGAGCCGGCGAGGAGCTCGAGTGTTCTCGGCGTTCCGAGCGAAACGCCGGTGTTGTCTACCGCGCTGATTGTCACCGTACGGGCCACATCGCTGCCGTTAATCAGCCCGATATTGGTGAAGTAGCCGGGCGTCTGGGCCATTTGGGCCGAATAAAGCACCTGGCTGCTCTCGGGGTACAGGGCGTTCAGACTGAAACAGGTGCTTGAATCCGCGAGACGCACTACGGCGGCCGCGACCACACCATCGCCGGATTCGACCCTCACCCGGATGTAGCCCCCGAAAACGTCTCCCACATTTTCCCCAAAGAACGCCGAAAGCTCCCGTTGAAGTACGCGCTTGGGTCCTATCAGATAGGGCTGGCTGTAACCGGCAATTTGCCCGTCAGGTCGGATCAAGTCAAATCGGGTTAAGCAGCTCGCGTCTCCGGGATTCGCGATTGCGAGGATCGTGGTCGCCGATTTTCCGTTAAATGTCGTAAGAACCCGACTGAAGTACATCTCCTTGGCAACTCCCGACCAGGGAACCCCGCCGTCGAGCAGTTTCGCGCCGTCACCGAACTGAGTTGCGGCACCGATTTGGGTGGAGTTGGATTGCAGCTCGATCCAGTAAGATTGGCTTGCGCCCGCCGGTTTCCCCCCGAAGATTTCCGGGGCGACACGCGCCATCTGCTTCTTCGCCAGCAGGTACCACATGGCCGGGTTGTTAGGGGCGACCGCCTGCTCTCCCGCGTTGGTGAAGGCGGTGAACTTGAGGATGCTCATGGACGGCCCGATATTGGAAACTGCGAATCCGTTGAAGCAATCGTCTGCCAGGTCGTAATAGGGAAAGAACATGTTCGCCTGCAGAAGGCTGTCGCCGGTATGGGCCATGCGATATCCCAAAGCGGCTCTCGGCGGGTAGGTGAGGATGGCTCCGTAGGAGTAGGTATAGGTGCCAGAGATAAGCCGGTGGTCAGCCGAGTGGAAGAAGAGGCGGAAGGAAAATGTGCCCCCGGAAAAATATTTTCCAGCGAGCGCTATCTCGTTATCACTCACGAAGGTCCCCGTGACTGTGGCGCTGGCTCCGGACACCGGGGCGAACGTCCCCTTCAGCGTTTGCAGGTCGTCCTCGGAATTCAGGTCCAGGTAGGCAAGTTGATCATCAAGACGGACCAGGAATCGGCCGAGCCATTTCCCGCGGGTGAAGGAGGCCGCCGGCGTTCTCGGGATCAGGCCGTAGGGATTTTGTCCCGGGCGTTTCAGGAGGACGCCCACCGTCTTCCCCTGCCATAGGCCGTCACCTTCCGCGTACGCGCCGGCCCCATCGCCCCTTTCGAACATTCGCAAATGGAAAATGCTCCCGGCCGGGGTGCCTCCTATCGTAACGGACGGCGGTGGCGGTTCCGGATGGTCGAAATCGACAATCAGGTCCATCGTGCTTCCACCTGAGTTGTTGAGTCGACCGTAGACTATATGTTTGGAAGAATCCGTTTCGTAGAAGGTCCCGACTCGTGCCCAGATCGTCGTCGGCAGGGGTTGGATATCCAGGTTGCACAATTGTTTAGGCCCGTAAGCGGCGTTGGGCGCCAGCCGGGTGCGGCGAATCACGAGTCTGCCGGACCGACCATCTACTATGACGTCCCATGGCCCGAGCCACATCTCTTCGCGGGACGCGGTCGCCCAGTTGGCCGCAGGCTGAATAATGATGTCGAAATCGTGCATGTTGTTCTGAGTGACCGAGTAATCGACTTCGACAAAGTCGTGGTAGTGATCCTTGTAAAGGAACTTGCTGCGGTTGCGGTCGTAGCCTATCAGCAGCATTGAATGCTTCGGTATCGGGCCGTGGACCGCGACCTCGAATCCGCTGAAGATGCACTTCTCAAGGAACTTGATCTTGTCGAACCCTGCGGTCACGTGGCCAAACACCATGTCCGAGGCGCCGAAGTTGGCATGCCTCCGTCCCTCGAAAGGAATGAAGGCACGGTGCAACGGTCGGCCGTCAAAGTACTCGAAATCCATCTTGTTGTCCGAGTACTCGTGTGCGTCGAGTGCCTCCTGGGAAGGGGTATTCACGCTCTCGCAATTGTTGGAGAACACGTTTTGGCCGATGGTCGAAAAGACGTTAGAATCATAGATGAACTCGGCGTATTTCTCCTCCGGAAGTCGCACCTGGGAGAGCATCAAGGACGCGCTACCCGCCATCCCCTGCTCCTCGCCGTTCACTATGGGGATGCCACTCAGGTGGCAAATCGGGCTTCCGGTTTCGTGCTTACTCCATGTTGAGGTGGTCCAGGAAGTGAGGCTCCGGTCCACGGCATACAGCTCGGACAGGTCCAGGTCCTTCTTGTCGGCGTGGAAGTACCACATGCTCTGCTTAGCCATCTCGAATGGAGGCAAGTTGGCAGCCTTCATGGCCTCGTACCGTCGGCAATATCCCGCCTGGTAAAAGGCCGAATTCGGGTCGTCGCAGTACTTCCGGGTGTAAGCCGCCTCAATCGCCGCGACATAAGAGAACACGGTGCACCATCCGGTCGGGTCCTGCCACCGGGACCAGGTCTGATAGACGCTCAGGTCCCTCACATTGGCAGCCATGAAATTGGGGTCGTTATCGGCGGGCAGCCGCTTCTGAAAATCATCCAACGACTCCGCCCGAAGCGGGACCGCGAGGAGATATACACACAGGAACAGACAGCAAGCGTTTTTGAACATGGTGGCGAGACTCCCTCTCTCACAAAAACCGGCTTGTTTCCGGACTTCGGTTTAGTGCGTGTCGAGCGAGATGCGGCGGGTCGTGAACCGGCTCCCTGCACCGGGAAGAAGCGACTGTCGGATCCTGTCCCATTGCCTTCCCCTTTTCTCCGAGGTTCACAGCAACGAACACAAGCGATGCCGACAGACTATAGCACCGCAGGTGCGGCTAACCTAGGAAATACAGGGACATAACGTCGAGGGTAGCTTTCGGTTGAGATTCTCTGGTTGACCGCTTATCATGCAGCCTCCAGGAGAATCCGATGAACTTTAGATCATCACGGCGCGGTTTCCTTTCTTCTATCGCCGCGCTCCCGGTTGTGGACGCATTGGCGACAGTTCCTGCAAACCGTTATGTAACGCTTGGCA
>CAYQYP010000237.1:0-9606 GCA_964421755.1 uncultured Acidobacteriota bacterium | reverse complement strand
GGTCGCGCGCTGGGCGGATGAATTCGGGGCGAGGCTGCTGCGAGCCGCGGTGATCATGTGTGGGAACCGCGACGACGCGCAAGATCTGGTCCAGGAGACACTGCTTCAGGCTTTCAGGTGCTTCGCGCGCTTTCGCCGAGAGGCGGCGCCTTACACCTGGCTTTACGCGATCCTTCGGCGCCAAAGCCTCACCCGTCGGCGGAAGGCTCGTTTCCTCGACTTTCTCGGCCTGCTCCCCGAGCCGCGTGACGAGGCTCCGAGCGCAGAGCAGAGGATGGATCGCGAGTTGTCTCGCGGTAGGGTGAGGGACTCCTTGCGCAAGCTGTCTTTTCGTCACCGGGAGATCCTCTTCCTGCGTTACGTCGAGGAGTTGAAGATCCGTGAGATCGCGGATCTTCTGCAGGTTCCGAGCGGTAGCGTGAAATCGCGCCTGCATAACGCCGTAAAGGCCCTGGAGAAGCAGTTTCGACGGGATACCAGAATCCCAGCCCGGAGGGCAGAGCATGAATTGTAGAACTTTCGCCAAGGGATTGTACGACTACCTGGACGGCACGCTCACTGCTCAGGAGAAGGCGGAATTCGAGCTCCACCGGTCGGGCTGTGCGCGGTGCGCCGCGCTGATGGAGTCCGAATCGCAAGCCGCCCAGGCGGTGCGAGCCGCCGTCGTGGATGCCTGCCAGGGCTTGGACCTTAACGCTCCTGTGGGCGCCAGGTTCATCGCATCGGCGCAGGCACGAGATTCGCGGCCTTCACGAGTCACAGGCTGGCGGATCGCCGCGGCAGTTGCCGCCCTGCTGATTCTCGCCCTGTTGATTCCGGCGGTCGTTCGGAAACCGGTGTCCGAACCAACGGATTCGGCCTCGGTGCAAAGCGGTGCGGGAGAGAGTGACCGCTGGGCCCAGGAGATCCACGTGACGTATGAGACTGGGCTTCTGACGGAGACGACGTTGATCTCACGCGACTCCGGCGTCAGCACCATTATCGAAATCCAGGTTGCATATCACCCATGAGCGGGTAACAGGAGGCCAAATGAAATCGCGATTGTATGTTGTCTTGTGTCTGTTGATTGTCGGGATCGTGGCGGAAGTAAGGGGGGGTGACCCCCTGGTGTTGGACAAGGACAGCCAACAGCCGAAAATACTGCAGCAAGTGAACCCCGTCTACCCACCGGAGGCCAAAGAGCAGAAGATCCAGGGAAAGGTGGTCCTCGAGGCGCTGATCAACGAAAAAGGGGACGTGGTTGAGGTCAAGACTTATACGGACAAGGAGAAGGCCGCACAGAAGGGGGCGGAGATGACGCAGGCTCCTGACCCGCTGCTGGTCAAAGCCGCCATAGACGCTGTCAAACAGTGGAAGTACGAGCCGTACCGGGACGCTTCGGGCAAGCTCCAGCCGGTCCGCTTTCAGGTGACGATCAACTTCAAACTCAAGTAGCAGAACTACCGGGGGGACTTCTCGCTCGGGTGTCTCGCGGACGGAAGTCCCCCGCGACCAGCCGCTTGTCGTCCGCCTGCCGCCTGCCAGAAGAGACCAGCGACCAGGGACCACCGCGAGACGGCGGGCGGGATCAGCGCTCCGGGGTCAGGCGCAGCAGGGCCCGGTGGCCCAACCTTGACGATGTCCTCATCGCTCGGACCTTTCCCGGCGGGGCCCGTATCAGGGCGTTTGGCTGCCGGAGCCGGAATCCTCGCGCGCGTCTCTCCCGGACGCTGCAAGGGCCCGGGAGCATTTACCCGAGGGATTCGTATTTCCGAGCCGTTGCACCGACTCTCTCTTTCCACGGCCCCAGTCGGGAATACTTGTTCAGAAGCGTCCGAAGACGGTAAAGACGCCTTCCGACGGCTGAACGGCCATCTTCCGCCGGGCAGCATTTGTTCATGCGCCCCTCTGAAAGGCACCAGATCCCGTCTTCGACGGTCTCCCTCAAAATGCGAAGCCGTCTCCACCTGCCGTTCATCACGTGGATCGTCGTGAAAAAATGCCCCGTTGCGTATGCATCCGCTCGAAAGGAAAGCGGACTTTCGACCCCAAAGAGGCTTTGGGCAAGATGAAGATAAGAGCCGAGGATGCGCCCAGTGCGGGGCTCTTCGAGAATCGAAGCCAGACGCTTCCAGTCGATCGTGTCCTTCATGCCACGGCACAGGTGGGCAAAATGGTGCAACTGCCGCAAGTTAAGCCGCCGATAGCGGTGATTCATGTGAGCGAGTTCGGAATGGATGAAGCAGTGAATGATCTGGTGCGCCGGCCACATCACAGCGATCGAAACGCCAGGCAGCAGGCTGCTGCCAGACTGTGAGCTCTCCCTCCAAACCGCCTCGGTATTCAGCAGCGCCCCCCATTCCTCCGAGACCACCTGCCGATGCAGCTCTACGGGGGCCACGGCACCCTCTCTGATCAGAGGCGCAGAATGGTGCATTCGATGCCAGGCGGTACCGTTTGCCGCTTCGATCCGGCCATTTTGGGGAACGAAATAGCCTGCGCCCTTCAGCACGCCTACAGCCTTTTCGATCGAGCCGACAGGTACGAGCACGTCCAGGTCCCACATGAACCGGATGGCCGGGTCGGGGTAGAGACCCGTCGCCAGCGCGGCAGAACCCTTAAGTGGCATAGGCGTCATCCCGGCCCTGTTGAGCAGGCCCACGACCTCGAAAAGTTCCTGCCGCAGTCGGTCATTGCGGGAGGCATTGAACCGGTACATTTCCTCGAGATACTCTCCGAGTTCAACCGGTACATCGTTCCACAGCCTGCAATTCACCAGAGCCTGACGGAGTGCAGGAGCCAGGTTGGCACGGTTGCTCAAAACGGCAACCGCCTGCCAGTCGACTTTTCCGCTCGCTGCGGCCTCACGCAGGCGTAGCGTCTCTTCCTCTGTCGTCCAGGGAGACAGGACTTTACAGAAGAACCACAAATCAAAGGGTACGGATTCATTCATCGTTCAGGACCCTTTGAAGCAGGGCCAGGGCATCCCTCGTGGAAGAATAGGTCAAGGAAAAAGATGCCACACTGCCCAGCCATCCGAGGATCTGCTCCACCCTCTGCTCATCGAGTGCGGGCACCTGGTAGCCGGCCCGGGCGATGGCACGCAGGCAGTGGACCGGTCCCAACGGCTCGATCTTGGCGGCTACACCTCGCCCATAGGTCGGAAAAACCAGGTGAGTGGCCCGATATTCCGCACCGTTTGAGCCGAAACCAGCGTTTTGAGGGAGTAGGTACCGGATCGGCTGACCATCAAAGCGAAAATGGGTCCGCAATCGTTCGAGTTCGGGATAGTCGGCCCGGAGTGCGGACCAGCTTCCGGCTTTGAGACCGAGACCGAGCGGCATTGGGAGCACCCGGTTGCCCAACCGATCGATGACGGCAGGTTCATCGCTCACCAACTCATACCCGCGCGCGATAAGAACCGCCGCAAGGGTACTCTTCCCCGAGCCGGACTGGCCCGCCAGCAGCGGTGTGCAGCCCCCTGCGCTCACCACTGCCCCGTGGACGGCCAGAAGATAGGGACGGCTCTGGTAGGCGAAGCTGCGGAGGCGGCCGAAAAGCAAAGGCAGCAGCCCCTCGGCTGAAACGGCATCACCCTGAGGGGCTCCGTTCAGTACGAGGCGCCAGGCAGATCCTGCGGCTTCTATGCTGATGAGCAGGTCGGTCTGCGTATCGATTCCGGTCAAAAACTGTGTACGCAGATGGGCCACAAACGGTGTGACCCATTCCCGAAGAAGCTCCTCCGGGCCTTCGATGGCGAAAGCCGTATCGAGCAGCCGGCAGAGAGGCAATCCAGGCGGATGATCGGGGGCTTTCAGAGGGCAGGGCAGATGGCTCTCGTATTCATCACCGCTGGGTCCGTGGCCCGCGAGAAGAGCCGAAAGCTGGCTCACCACCTCGCAGGAGGCAGCGTCCAATCCAAGGTCCCGGGAAACCGCCCCGGGCTCCTCGCCCTCTTCGAGCCGCAACAGCGCAAGCGTGGCAATGCGATCGAGCCCGTAGAGTTGCAGGCTCCGTTTCGAGAAGAGAACCGATTCCTCGCCCAGCAGATAGAGGGTCAACCCCGTGCGGAGGGGGACGCGGCCCACTGCTTTCATGCGTTTACCGGGCTCCATCGGAGCCCGGAGGCTGTGAAGTGCGGGCAGACATCAAGACGAAAATGCTGGTGCAAGTGCCTGCCGAATAGGGGCCGAAACGCTTGATGAACTTGCGCCTGATCATCTCGGGGCTCGGCTCTGCCTGATTGGAGGGCAGCTCCTCCTTCTTCTCCGGCTCCTTACGCTTCTTTTCCGGTTCGTTCATGGACTGTACTCCCGTCTCTTCTGTTCAGTGCTTGAGCCTAGGGCTTGATCTGCGTGACGATGCGCCGGCCAGTCGTGTCATAGTAGCTTCCGGCCAGTTTGCCCGGGACCATCAGCGAAACACTCCGGCCATTACGTGCCTGGTCGACGTCATCCTTACAGTAAAAACGCACCACGATATCAGTGCCGCCTGCCGGCCAGGGATCGCCACCCAGCCTCGTCGCGGGAACGGTGAAGGTCCAGACGTAGTTGAAACGCTGGTCGTCAACATCGCCAAACTGCCAGCTGCCGGGCGCGACCGAATCGCACTCCAGGTTCCCCGATTCGGCGAGCCGTGTGGCGTCCCCGTAACTGGCGCCGCAATCCGCCGCAACGCCCGTGCAGTCGAACAGGACCATGTTGGAGCTGTAGTCCGAGTGGTAGCCCTCCAGAGACCAGGTAAGCGAATAGGTCTGGCCGGGCACCATCGTAGTGGGGAGGTTGAGTGCCGTGAGCACCGGTGGAATCCGCCTCGTGGCCTCCGAGGCGGTCGCCTCCGAGTTGGTTACGAAGGCCGTTAGAGTCGGGGTCTCGGTGTCATCGGAAGCAAACAGTAGATTTGCCGCCTTGCTCCCCTGGCTGGTGGGATGGAACTTCACCCCCACGGTGCAGCTTTGGTTAGGAAGGAGGGAGGCGCCGTTGCAGCTGTCGTTGACCAGCAGGAACTGATCGGCATTCGGGCCGTCAAGGGAAGGAACGCCTAGCGCCCTGGACTCGCTCGCGTTGTGGTTAGTGATCCGGAACCGCACCTCCGCCGAATCCGTGTTAAGCGCGGTGACCGGGAAGACACGGATAACGGGGTCCACAGCCAGATCCATGTCCTGGGCTGATGACTGTGCTCCGGATGGTGTGATCCAAGCATACAAGACGAACAACAGACAGAGCGGTGTCGCGAGATTGGGCTTCATGGTCTCTTCATCCTGCGTTGAGGTCACTGGTTCTTGATGATTTTGACCAGCCTCCTCCCTTCACTGTCGTAGTACGTGTTCGAAAGACGACCAGGGATGAGGAGCGAGAGGCTTGCTCTGCCTGCCTCGATGTCCGCCTGGTCGGTGCTATAGAAGCGGATCACGATCGTCGTGTCGGCGGTCACCGCAGGAGGCGTGAAAGCGTAGCTGAAATCGAATTTTGTCGAGCGGACCCCGCTGTAAGTCCACTCCCCGGGCTCGGAGTCCTGCGGGTTTAGATCGCCGGATTCGTGGAAATGGGTCCCGTAAGCGGCGCCGCATGTGCCCGCCGGCATCCCGGTGCAGTTGAAAAAAACGATGTTGGACTGGTAGCTCTCATCGTAACCGAGCAGAGACCAGGTCAGAGTGTACTGCTGTCCTTCGATCATCTCTTCGGGGACGTTCAGGCTGTAAAGCACCGGAGGCAGCCTTCGCCTGGCTTCCTCGGCGCGGGACTCGTGGTTGTAGAGAAACGCCGTCAGCGGCGTCTGAGGGTCATTTGAAGGGATCAGAAGATTCGCCCCCTTGGAGCCCACACTCGTGGGGCAGAATTTGACCTGCACGGTGCAACTCGAACCGCTGGTCAGGGTCTGTCCGGTGCATCCATTCGTCCCAAAGGAGAACTGTCCTGCATCCGGGCCGCCTATAGCGAGCGTGCCGAGGGTGCAGGAGAAAGTGCCCGAGTTATTTACGGTAAAAGCTACCGGCTGGCTGGAAGCACAGTTGCCGAGTTGCTCGACTCCAAATAACCAGTTCGAAGGACTGACCGAAAGTTGAATCGTCCCGACCGTAAAGGAGCCGTCGAGCTGGGCCGGGTTGTAGTTGGGGTTTCCTCCCTGGGACGCGCGAACCGTGCAGGTCCCGGCCGCGAGGAGAGTCACGGTGCTGCCCGACACGGAGCAGACGGTCGGCGTTCGTTGGGAATAAGACACGGTCAGCCCGGAGGAGGCAGTTGCACTGACCGTGAAGGGCGGTATTCCCAGCACTTTGTCAGTGAGCGGGAAGCTGATCGTCTGCGACGCCTTCGTCGCCGTGGTCGTGTCCGGCGTGACCGGCGGAGCCGGGTTCCAGTTCGTGTTGCCCGGCTGGCTGTAACCAACGGTGCAGGTGCCGATCCCGCTGGTCATCGTGATCGTCGCCGATCCTGACCCGCTTCCGGTGCAGGCGCCGAAGGAGGTGATGGCTACCGCCAAGCCTGAGCTGGCAGTGGCGCCGACGGTGAAGCTCGAATTGTAAGCCGCCGTCCCGGGCGCGTGCTGAGTGACCGTGAGTGTCTGATTCCTCATGACGGTCAGCGTTGCCGGGTCTGATGCAGTCGAAGCTACGGAATTGGTGAAGAGAGCCCGGTACTGGTAGTTGTTCTCCGAGGCTGTCGCGACATGCGTGTAGACACTCGAGGTCTGCCCGCTGATGTCGCTCCAGCTGCTCCCCGTGCTCACCTGCCACTTGACCGTCGGTTGCGGATAGCCTTCTGCCTGCGACGAGAAAGAGACGCTGTTTCCTTCCGTCACTGTCCGGGACACCGGGTGAACTCTGATCACCGGAGGCCTGTTGCTCAGGTAGAAGAGCTGCAAGGACTCCAGGATCGAGCCGGAGTGGCTGTCGCTGTGATAGCCACGGGCACGGATGAAGAAGTTCTGATTGAAAGCAAAGCTTTGGCCGGTCAAAACCCATCCATCCCCCTGCCGGGTTCCGTTGCCGAGCGAAGTCCAGGTGGTTCCATTCGTGGAATGTTGGAAGGTCGTCCGGGTCACTTCGGTAACTGCCTCGAGGCGATGCCATCTAATCTCATGACCGTCAGGCGTTACGCTCAAGCTGACCGAACCTGAGTCGAAGAGCCGGCCGACCCGGCTTCGCTCCAAGCCCCCTAACGCCGTGAACGAGCCACCTACGACGATGCCGCCATTCTGCTGGATGGCGATCGCGTGCACCCAGCCATTCGCACCAGGATTGAAGCTGGTATCGAGGGATCCCTCCCGGGTGATCCGGGCAATGGAGTATCTTGTCGTTTCTTGTACAGATGTGAAGGAGCCGCCTGCCAGGATCTTGCCATCCGCCTGCAGGGCCAGGGCGGATACAGAACAAAACGTGCCACAGGTCGCGCTGGCATTGAAGGCGGTATCGAGTGACCCGTTGGAGTTAAGCCGTGCGAGGCGGTTTCTGGTCCCGCCCAGGCCGGTGAAGTTGCCGCCAACCACGATCTTGCCGTCCGGTTGAATTGCGACAGCGTGAACGAAGCTGTTCCCCGCATCGCTGGAGGGGGCTGTGAATCCGGCGTCCGGGAAACCGTTTACACTATCCAGCCTCGCAAGATGGTTGGCTGACACTCCTCCCAGCCAGATGCTGGTGAAGCCCCCACCGATGACGATCCGGCCGTCCGCCTGGAGCGCGATGGCAGAGACATCTCCGTTTGGATTGGGGAAGAAGAAGTCATCCAGGACACCGGCGGGGTTCACCCGGGCAAGATTTTCCCGCGCCCCTCCGCCGATGCTGGTGAAGCTGCCACCGACCAGAATCTTGTCGTCTGCCTGCACGGCGATGGCATTCACCTGCTCATCGGCGTTATTCGGCATAATGGCGTTGAATCCGGTGTCAAGCGTCCCGTCCGGTTTGAGCCGCGCAATGCGGTTCCTCGTCATCCCATTCACCGTCGTAAACATCCCACCGATCAGGATGTTCCCGTCTGCCTGCACCGCGATGGCCAACACAGAGCCATTCACGCTGGGGTTGAAACCGGGATCGGCCGAACCGTCGGGGTTCAGCCGGGCCATGCGAGATCTGGTCTCTCCTCCGATTCCGGTGAATTCGCCGCCGACCAGGATTTTGCCGTCCGGCTGCATGGCGATGGCGTAAATGACTGCATTGCCAGGCGTTGCGTTCCCGTCGAATGGCGTCTCGAGCGAGGCGTCGGGGTTAAACCGGGCGACGCGGTTTCGGGTCACTCCCCCCATTTCGTTGAAGTCACCCCCCACCAGAATCCTGCCATCCGGCTGCACCGCCAAAGCGTGCACGGAACGATCGGCGTAATAGTAAGGGGAGGGCGCGAAGGCGGCGGTGTCCAGGGACCCGTCGGCGTTCAGCCGGGCAAGATACGTTCGAGAATCGTCCCCACCAATACTGTAGAATTCGCCGCCAACCAGGATCTTTCCGTCCGACTGAAGGGCAATGTCGGTCACACCCGGGTCCGAACCGGCGTCGAATGCGCTATCCAGAGTTCCGTCCGAGTTGAGCCGAGCAATGGATTCTCTGGCCACCCCGCCAACCGAGTTGAACCACCCACCGATCAGGATCTTGCCATCCGGCTGCACGGCGACGCACTCCACGGTCTGATTCGTGGTTTGGCTGAAGGTCGCATCGAGGCTGCCATCCGGGTGCAGGCGGAAGATATCGTTTCTGTTCGACATCGGGAGGTGGCCGCCGACGAGGATCTTGCCATCCGGCTGCCTGGCGAGCGAGTGGACCTGGACCATGCCCAGGCGGCCGTCGGGTACGGGATCGGCGAACGTCGTATCGAGAGTACCGTCCGGGTGAAGCCGGGCAACCGTGTGCCTTGTCGCACCTTCTACCTTGGAGAAGCCCCCGGCTATCAGAATCTTTCGATCCGGCTGTAACACGATGGCATTGACCTCAGCGTCTAGAGTCGCGTTGAAATCGGTATCGGGACTTCCGTCCGGATTGAGCCGAGCCAGGAACGTTCGCGTGACTTCCGGCGCTCCCACAGAGCTGAAGATACCGCCGATCAGGATCTGTTGGTTCGGCTGGATGGCGATCGCCATGACGATATGATCTGGAGCAAGGGTAAAGGTGGTGTCAAGAGATCCATCAGAGTTCAGACGAGCCAGGTAGTTCCTCGCCACTCCGCCGATCGAGGTAAAGTCGCCTCCGATGACGATCTTTCCGTCGCCCTGGACGGCGATGGCGCGGACCTTACCATTTGCGTCGGGGTTGAAGCCCTGGTCCACCACCGCCGCCCAACTTTCGACCACAAGAAGGCAAATCAGGCAAAAGAGAAAAGAGAGCAGTACGGCTTTCGGCAATCGCTGCGGAGTGAAACGGCTTGGGGGGTGCCTGTTCTCTTCTGTTGAGCTAACCGGCGCGGGTTCTGGGGTCCGGGATAAAGCCGTTACAGCACGGACAAGTGCAGCCTTGGCTCGTCTGACCACCATATTGTTGATCTACCCCAAGGGCCCCACCTCAGGTTTTCGAGAGCCAAGTGTATCCTTGTGGTCCATCGTTCGCAAGGGCGAGCATGCGTTCAGTGCGCGCGTCGGAGAGCAGAGGAAGGGACAGGGCGAGCGCAATGTCACCGGCGCCATCCATCTCGTATCGCGTGTACTCCA
>CAYQYP010000236.1:0-11623 GCA_964421755.1 uncultured Acidobacteriota bacterium | reverse complement strand
GATCGGCACCGCGCTCCCTCCCACGCTTGCGTGGTTCGTGGTATTCCGAACGATCGGGGGGATCGGGATCGGTGCGGCCTCCATGGCTTCGCCCATGTACATCGCGGAGATCGCACCTCCGCGAATACGGGGCAAGCTCGTGTCCGTTAACCAATTGGCGATTGTCTCAGGCATCGTCGGCGTCTACTTCGTCAATTACCTGATCGCTGCCGGAGCGGCCGAGCAGTGGAACGTCGAGTACGGCTGGCGCTGGATGTTCGCCTCGGGCCTCGTCCCCGCGGTTGTCTTCCTGGCTCTGCTGGCGACAGTCCCCGAAAGCCCGCGCTGGCTCACCGAACAGGGTCGTCTGCAAGAGGCGCGAGAGATCTTGGCGCGGGTCAACGGGCCAGCTAAAGCAGAAGCCGAATTACGCGATATCTCGGAAGCATCGAAGGCAGAGAGCGCCACACTCTCTCAATTGCTGAAAGACGGGCCGTCTCTTGCGCTGATCATCGGCATTTCACTCGCTGTCCTTCAACAGGTGACCGGCATCAACGCTTTTCTTTACTATGCGCCCGAGATTTTCAAAAGGCTTGGGTCAGGCACGGATGCTGCGCTGCTCCAAACCGTGACCATCGGATCGGTCAACCTGGTATTCACCGTGATAGCCATCTATACCGTCGACCGGTGGGGACGCCGGCCACTCATGCTCATCGGCGCCTTTGGAATGGCGCTTTGCCTGTTCGCAATGGGGGCGGCGGCGTACGTGGGTCTGACGGATCTCTGGCTCCTCCTTACAATAACGGGCTATATCGCCTGCTTTGCCCTCTCGATCGGGCCCGTCACCTGGGTCATTCTGTCTGAGATCTTTCCAACGAAGATCCGCGGACGGGCGCTGAGCCTTTGCACGCTGTGCCTTTGGGGCGCCAACTTCGTCGTCTCCCAGACATTTCCGATGATGGCCGAAAACCGATGGCTGGTCGATCATTTCCACCAGGCTTTCCCATTCTGGCTCTTCGGGACGCTCGCGGTCGTAGAACTGCTCTTCGTGTGGAGGCTCGTCCCGGAAACCAAGGGGAAATCGCTCGAGGAAATCGAGCGGCTGCTGGGAACAGCGACTCCGCAGAAGGTGGAGAGCGAGAAGTTGCCGGTCTGAAGCGCGAGTCTGGACTTTGCCGAGTCGTACCCGACCGCAAACGAAGCGTTTTGTGCGACGTGCGCGGATTGTTACCGTAAGCAACCAGCAAGCGGGTCACTCGTTGCTTCCGGTGACAATCCGCGCACTCCGCACAAGACGCTCCGTTTGCGGTGCTGCGACCACTCGGTTACGCGATGCCAAGGGATGGGGGTTGTCCGACTTGGAAGTCGGATCTACATAGAGTAAGGTTTAACGGATGATCAGAACCATACAGTGGACCGACGCCGGGGTCGAAATGATCGATCAGCGGCTGCTGCCCAACGAGGAAGTTTACCGGGTCTACAAGACCGTGGATGAAGTCGCCGAGGCGATCAAGACAATGGTCGTCCGGGGCGCCCCCGCTCTCGGCATAGCGGCCGCCATGGGCGTAGCGCTTGGCGTCCGGAACCTCAAGACCACCGACAACCTCGATGCCGAATTCAAGCGGATCTGCGACACAATCGCCGTAACCAGGCCGACTGCCAGAAACCTCTTTTGGGGCATCGAGAGGATGGGCGAGGTCTTCAAGAAATACCGGCAAGCTCCGTTGTCCGAGCTTCAACAGGTTTTGAAAGAGGAAGCGATTAAGGTCTATCACGAAGATCTTGAAACGAACCGGCGGATGGGCAGGCTGGGGCAAGAATTCCTCAAGGATAAGACAAACGTGCTCACCCACTGCAATGCCGGCGCCCTGTGCGCCGCCGGCGACTGGGGAACCGCCCTGGGAGTAATCCGTGCCGCGGTCGAAAAGGGCAAGCAGATTCGCGTCTTCGCCGATGAAACGCGGCCGTTCCTCCAGGGAGCTCGCCTCACGGCCTGGGAATTGACCAAGGACGGGATACCCTGCACGCTCATCACCGACAACATGGCGGGATACTTCATGAAGGCCGGCCAGATCCAGGCGGTGGTCGTGGGCGCCGACCGGATCGCGACAAACGGAGATACCGCGAACAAAGTGGGCACTTACTCGGTCGCGGTCCTCGCCAAAGAGCACGACATCCCCTTCTACGTCGCTGCGCCCCTCTCGACAATCGACCTCTCGATCCAGACGGGAGACGAGATCCCGATCGAACAGCGCTCACCGGACGAGGTCAGCACGATCGGGGGACGACGGGTTGCACCCCTTGCGGTGGAAATTGCCAATCCGGCTTTCGACGTTACCCCGAACCGCCTGATCACAGCGATCTTTACCGACGCAGGAGTAGCAAAGCAGCCGTATTCCGAGACGATCCCGGCTCTATTCAAAAAATGAGAAGACCCATCCACGAAGGACACGAGTCTTGATCATCCTTGCCATTGAATCGAGTTGCGACGAGACAGCCGCAGCCCTGCTCAAGGATCGCAACCAGATCCTGTCGAGCGTGGTGGCGTCTCAGATCCCCGTCCACGTCCCTTATGGGGGCGTGGTGCCGGAACTGGCCAGCCGCGAGCATGTGGACAACATCGGGTACGTTGTTGCGCAGTGTTTCTCCCAGGCCGAGCAGAACGGAAGCCCCGTCGGCTGGGGGGATCTTGGAGCGATTGCGGCCACGCGAGGACCTGGCCTGATCGGCGCCCTGATGGTCGGACTCGTCTACGCAAAATCAGCTGCCTTTGCACTTCGCATCCCCTTCCTCGGTGTCAATCACCTCGAAGGACATATCGCCTCGATTTTTCTCGAGCATCCAGCCGCAGAGTTGCCTGCCCTCTCCCTCGTCGTTTCCGGTGGCCATACGAGTCTCTATTACCTCGTGAAGTGGCACAGCTACGAGCAGTTGGCACGCACGCGGGACGACGCGGCCGGGGAAGCCTTCGACAAACTGGCCAAGTACCTCGGACTCGGTTACCCCGGTGGGCCGATCGTTGAACGCCTGGCTGCGGGCGGAAATGCAAAAGCGGTGCGTTTCCCGCTCCCTAGATTCACGGATCGGAGTCTCGATTTCAGCTTCAGCGGGATCAAAACATCGGCAATCCGGTACGCCGAGACGAACCGGCTGACACCGCAGAACCCGGGTAATTCGGGGCAAGGCACCCCACCGCAACCCGTGCTGGATCTTCTCGCAAGTTACCAGGCATCGATCGTTGATCAGTTGCTCATTCGGACCGAATCCGCCCTTCAGGGCCGTGAAGTGAAGTCCATCCACATCTCCGGAGGAGTCTCCTGTAACGGCGAGCTTAGAAGACGGGCATCGGAGTACTTTGCCCGGTTCGGATTGCCGGTCTACTTTCCTCGTCCCGCCCTGACGACGGACAACGCGGCCATGATCGCGGCGGCGGCTTACATCCGGGCAGAGGCCGGCGAGGCCGATCCGTGGGATCTGCCGGCCGACCCGAATCTGGCCGTAACGAGCCGGGGCTAGGGAGAACGGTCGTCGGCCCTTGGAGCGCGGACGAGACGAGGGTGTCGAAAAAGTGAGATGGCTAACCTGCACCCATTGACGTGTGGTGTCTCTTACCCCGAAGGGGTTACGCACCAAAGCCCAGGGTCGGCCGCGTCGTTTGCGGCCTACCCTGGGTAAGGGAAACCGTAAGTTACCAACCCTGAAGGGGTTGCGTATGTGGCTTGATACGCAACCCCTTCAGGGTTGGTAACCATTTTCCTGGGGCAACCCAGGGTAGGCCGCAAACAACGCGGCCGACCCTGGGCTTTGCTACGTGACCCCGTTGGGGTCAATGCGGACTGCTCGACACCCTCGAGACGTCCGCGCTCCAAGACGAGACCTCGACGCTCCCCTACAGGTCCTTCGCCACCGGGCGGAAGGCGAACCAGGACGCAATCTCTCCGGGGGCAGCGGTCCGCCGAGCCATCAGGTGGCGACGCTTTTCCGCGAACCGCGGACGCAAGCGACGTACCTCGGCAAAGGCCGGCCACGAAGTGCGCTCCAGTAAGGCGACGTAGCCCAGCAAAGACAAATCGCGCAACCACATGTACGGGAAACAACGTCGCCGGACCGCCGCATCCATGTTCTTCATCCGCAGCAGGAATCTGTTCTTGACCGAATGGTAGTTCAGCACCGCAGCCACCTCACGTCGTTTCGAGGGGTGCACAACTCGTTTGTGTAATGCTTTAGCTTCCGGCTGGTAAACTGCCTTCCAGCCTAGAATCCGCGCCCGCCAGGCGACATCGGCATCTTCGCGGTAGGCAAAGAAGTCCTCGTCAAGATACTCATCCTCGAATCGGACATCCCGCAGCATTTCCCGCCGACAAAGCATCGCCGCTCCGGTGATCCCGAAGACCTCCTGCCGCCGATCATACCGTCCCACGTCTTCCACCTCGCTCCCCCGATCGAGGTGGCGTTGCGCAGGCGTGACGTAGATCCCGGTGCTGTCGAGCACGGAGTGGTCATTCCGCCGGACCGGGAGGCGATCGTCTCCCATTCGAAACAGCTTGCCGCCTGCCATCCCAGCGGAGGGCACCTCTTCCAGGACCCGGATGAGCGCAGCCAGGTGACCCGGCTGGAGGACTACGTCCGAGTTGAGCAACAAGGCATAGTCGTAGTCTTCCGGCAACAGATTGTGGTTCTGACCACGGCTGAATCCCTCGTTCTTGCCGGCCTGAAACACCTCGGCTCCAAACCGGCTTCCTACCCGTACAACCTCTTCACTCCCGGCGTTGTCGAATACCCTGATTTTTGCCGGAACCCCTTGGCCGAAAACGGATTCCAGGCACGTGGGAAGGAAACGTTCGTCCCTGTAACTGACGATGCTGATTAACACCTGTTTGGCAGTCATCTGATTAGCTTTCGCAGCAGAATGCCCAGTTTGACGGCCGGCCACAGGAAGGGATACGTGCCGCGGTGGTGCTTTTTCAAGTATCGAAGCATATTCCCGTAGTAGTAATCGAGAAACTGACGATACGAAAGCGCCTCCAGTGAATGGCCTCCGACGTGAGATGCCTTCAAATCAGGGAACACGACTGCGTGCCGGGGTGTCCCGGAAAGCCTCCGGCAGAAATCGACATCTTCGAACCACGCGGGCCAGAACTGTTCGTCGAATCCACCAAGCTCGATCCACGTCGAACGCCGGATCAGCCAGAAGGCAGCCGCCGGCTGTTGGACCACGACCGGGTGACCGGGGCGGGTCTCCGAGAATGACAACTCACCCGGCCCAGCCTTGGAGTCGCCGACAACTCCGGTCAGTTCATCGAGGAAGAGAACATCGGAAAGGACACTCGTCACAGTGGGCAGACTGCGGAACTGGAATGCGGCCTGGGAGCGCCCGCTCACATCCTCGAGTGCCACGCAGGCAAGAGCGACTTCGGGCATTGCTTCTGCGCGTTGGTACAGCTCCCTGACCGTGCCCGGCGCTATCGTGATGTCGGGATTCAGGAGCAGGATCCATGCCGAATCTGACTGGGCAATTGCCCGGTTCGCCGCAGCCGCAAACCCGAGGTTGCTGTCCAAGGTGAGCAAATGGATCCCGGGACGGCTCTCGGCGGAGGCGATGCTGCCGTCGTCGGAGGCGTTGTCGGCGACAAGAATCTGGCGAACTTCCGAGCGCAAAGCATCGAGGCAGGACAACAGGCGCCCGAGAAGCTCACCGCTGTTCCAGTTGACGATAACGACCTGAAGATCCATCAAGATGGGCCCGGCCTCCCCGGGCTGTTCCGTTCGCCCGGCTCCAAGGGTATAAAATAAACCAGCTGACAGCGAGAGGAAGAGCTTTGTTGAACCTCACGACCAAAGAAACAACCGAACTGCTGGAACGCCACCTGGCCGTCTGGAGCTCGTCGCGGATCCTCGAAATACCGCCGCCTCAGCTCGCCAATGAGTTGCTTGAAATCACCGAGGCAACGCTCGAATCCGGCCAGGCGCTCTCCGTGGCGCCCGAGCTGTGGCACGAATACCTGTATCTGACCAGCCGTCCCCGGTTTCTACTCAGCCTTCCTTCGCCTGAGCACCGCGAGCGGTGGGCCGAGACGACCTTCGACCTGGTCAAGATCACGGATTACGGGTTGCTTGAGCTCCTGAACCAGCGAGTCAGATTACACCCGGACCGGGCGCTTTTCCAAGAAACCGACGAGTCCGGGAGTCGCCTGTGGAGCTACGAGGCGATGGCGCGTCGCATCCAGACGATGGCGGCCGCGTTTTACGCCGTCCAGCCGAAGGGACCGCGAGTCGCAATCTTCGCAAATAACAGCGTCGACACGGCTTGCTGCGATCTCGCCTGCCTCTGCTACGACATTTTCGTTTCCCCGCTGATCGTTCATTTTGACAGCGCTACGCTTGCCTGGATCTTCGATCAGCTGGGTATCAACATCGTGGTGACAGACAGCGGTGAATACCGAGAACGTCTGCTCTCCGCTCGAAAGATCAGTTCACAACCGTTCCATGTCTTCCTTTTGGGAGCGAACGGCGGCCCGGGCGAGCATTACGAAAGCCTATTCGCGGAGACGTGCGCAGCATTGGGTCCCGAGGACAGCGCACGGATACTGGAAAAGAGGACGCCGCGCCCGATTCATTCCGACGCTACCGTGATGTTCACTTCGGGAAGCACCGGGAAACCTAAGGGTATCGTTTTTTCCGAATACAACCTGGTTACCAAGCGCTTTGCGCGGGGGGCAGCGGTCCCGCGGCTTGGGGACAACGAGGTATTGCTCTGTTACCTGCCGCTGTACCATACCTTCGGTCGCTACCTCGAGCTTCTGGGAAGCGTGTATTGGGGCGCTACCTACGCATTTGCGGGCAATCCCTCCGCCGAAACGCTACTCGCGCGCATGAGACAGGTCCAGCCGAGCGTCATGATCGGTGTCCCCTTCCGCTGGACACAGCTGAAGGATTATTGCCTGGAAAGGATGGGACAGGCCGTAAACCCCAGCCAGCAGGAGGCGATTTTCCGGAAGACGGTAGGAGAACGCCTGCACTGGGGGCTTTCCGCAGCCGGATATCTGGATCCCAAGGTATTCAGGTTCTTCAACCGGCATGGCGTGGACCTCTGCTCGGGGTTCGGGATGACCGAGGCCACCGGCGGGATAACCATGACCCCGCCCGGCGACTATGCCGATAATAGCGTTGGCATCCCGCTACCGGGTGTCAAGACACGCTTCGGCGACCAGGGCGAATTACAGGTTTCCGGGCCGTATCTTGCCCGCTACCTGGACGATCCCTGTGTGGAGCAGCCCGCCCCCGACGACTGTGGCGAATACTGGCTGGCGACGGGCGACCTGTTCGTCGTCAAACCGAACGGCCACTACGAGATTGTCGACCGCATCAAGGACATCTACAAAAACAACAAAGGGCAAACCATTGCCCCGCGGAAGATCGAGCAACGTTTTGAAGGAGTGCCGGGCATCAAGAGCACTTTTCTAGTCGGCGACGGGCGCGGATTCAACGTGCTCCTCATTGTCCCTGATCCCGGTGACCCCGTCCTGGAGGCGTCTCCCTCAGAGGACAACACGCGCGATTACTTCCATCAAATCGTGAGCGTCGTAAACCAAAACCTCGCGCCCTTCGAGCGTGTAGTTAATTTCGCCGTTCTCGGCAGGAATTTCGAACTGGAAAGGGGCGAGTTGACGGCCAAGGGATCCTTCCGCCGCAAGGTGATCGAGGAGCATTTCTCTCCGGTCATCGAGGAACTCTATCGCAAGAATGAGATCGAGCTGGTAGTCAACTCATACCGGGTCCGGATCCCACGCTGGCTGTATCGCGATCTCGGCGTTCTGGAAGACGATATCGTTGTGCGGGACGGGGCTCTTTACAATCGGCGCCTGGAATTCAAGCTTCCGATCGGCCCCGTCGAGTATTCGGAAAACGTGTTGATCGGCGACCTGGAGTACCAACTGTCCGGGCAGGAGATCGATCTCGGCCTCTTCAGCCGGCAACCCCGCCTCTGGGTGTCGAATCCCGCGCTCTCCCGGTTTTGTCCCTGTCGCGAAGGTTGGGACCTGCCCCTGAAGGGAGTCACCGCCCACGTGTTTCTCCCCTGGGAGCGTGGCCAGGCCCCGGATACCACCGACATCTATCTGCACCTGGTTGTCGACCCACGACTCAAGGAGCTCCACCGCCTGGGCATGCAGGCACTGTTCAGCCGAGGAGAGAGCTGTCGCCATGCTGTCGAACAGCTGGCGGGGATTCTGAGCCAGTCAGACCACCGCCATTCCGGTGTGATCAAGAGGCGCCTGGAAGCACTTGCCCGGCATGCCGACATAGAAGTCAGATCTTACGCCTATCGTGCGCTGCTGCTGGACGAGCCAGCCGCGGACTATAGCGAGGGTTTCCCGGCGTTCATCCATTCCGGACTTCCCTTCCTGACCCAGGATTGCATCCAGTCGATCGCCAAGGCGAACCTGGAACCAAGGAGGCTGGAATCGTTGCGCCAGCGCTTGCACACGTACCGCCAGCAACTTTCGTGGCCGGCCGGCCCCCTGGCCCGCGAACAGTTTTCTAATCTCCTCAAACTTCTGCTGAATTTCGCCCGGTATCATCCTGAATCGTACTCGGCGATTCGCGAGGAGCTCGCCTGTTGGGCATTGCATCGTCAGGACCCTGACATGGCCCATATCGCCGAGCAATACCTGCAGGAGCTCGCGGATTGGTGCAAGGGCCGATTCGCGACCGCCCCGCTCACGGGGCCAACTTGGGAGGAGATGGTCGTCTTCGAGGACGGTCTTTCGAACGGAGAGATCGCTCTTTTGAAACACGTCCTTTTCGGGACGACCATGCTCCAGCAATCGGTGATGATCATCTTCGACGAGCCGGGCTTCGACCTCTCGCAGATCCCACCGAGTGGAATCTGGATTACGCGCGTCGTCGCACGTCACCAATACGTCCGTTACCGGGTCAGTCTGAACCTTATCAGCGGAAAGCACTTCGATATACAGCTGATCCTTCGCGAGGATTTTGATAACTCGGCCGTTCGCGAGACAGTACTTTGGATGATGGGTGTGGGAGGGTTTGCCTGGGGACCGCCGGTGCTGCCCAAGTTCGGCTGCTGCCGTCCCGAGCTCGGAGCAATGTCCCTGGCGTACATCAGCGATCTTACTGTCTGGGAAAGAATTAGAGAGTTCACCAGCATCCGCCCTCCCCGCAGCACTTATCTCGGAATCAGAGACTGGAAGAAACTGTACATAAGGGCCCTGGCCGCCGTGTTCCGTGGGTGGCGCAACAGCGATTTCCGCATCGTGCCGGGAGCAATTACCCCGGCAAACGTGGTTGTCACCGAGCCGGACTTCCGACATGGATCCTCCGTCCTTTCGTTGACTGGTTGGACTCCGTACGAGGGCCCCCTCTCCTTGATCCGCCCCATGGTGCAGAACTTCTACCAGTACACCACGGCTCACTACCCGTGGAGCAAGGAGTACCTGGACCTGGCGTGGATATTCGATGCGTGCGTGGAGGCCTTGGGCGTCTCTCAAGCAAAGGAATTTCTCGGGAAGTTGGACCGCGAGCTGCATCGGCATTCCGGCGAGTTCTTCACCCGTGACCTGAGGGCTGCGCTCACCCGCTTCCGAGATCACCTGGATGACAGCTACCACGTTCCGCTGTCGGTTGACTGTGCCATTGACCGCTTCAAGGAGTGGCAGAATGCCACGCCCGACGCTACGGCAGAGGCCCGGGAACAGACGCTGACAGAGCTGCAACGACTGTACCGCCTGGAACGGGCTCCCGAAATCGCCCGCTACCAACTGTTTCGCCACACCTACTTCGCGGACGCCTCGAGCCGCGTTAAGGACGCGTTCGACGCGCTGCTGCAACAGATGTACCGCAGCGCCCGGCTCACCGCCACTCAGATGCCCGAGCTCTCCGATCTGCAGGCGACTCTAAGAGACGCGGAAGACCGGTCGGTGTTCAGTCGAATGGTCTTCCCAAGGCCCAAGGAAGCCCACGGCATGGAAGTCGTCAGCGTCGGAGACAGCGAGAACCGCCAGGTGATCGTCCGCTCGCAGATTGTTGACAAGCGGGGCATGAGCTACACGGTCCGAGAGCCGCTGGAGCCTGCGGAAATCGGACAGATTTACCGCCTCTTCTTTAAAGCAGACTTCCCCAAAATCGTCTCCGAGCTGGATCAGTTCTTCGTCTGCACG
Source organism: uncultured Acidobacteriota bacterium (assembly GCA_964421755.1). Classification (GTDB taxonomy): domain Bacteria; phylum Acidobacteriota; class UBA6911; order RPQK01; family RPQK01; genus CAVUUN01. Next base: position 1,466 of record CAYQYP010000236.1, on the reverse strand, counting down.
GATGCCGAGGGACAGATCGTCGGCGGAGTCTGCTACCAGCGCCTGGATAACCAACTCGCACACCTGGACGGCGTGGTCGTCTCCCAGACACTCAAAGGCCGTGGAATTGGGAGCGCGCTTCTGGATGACTTCTGCGTCCGAATGGCGAGTCAGAACGCCAAGCTGGTCCGGACGCACTTCTTTCTGAGACAGTTCTGCCTGCCCCGTGGCTTTCAGGTGGATAAGCGGTGGGGCGGGCTCGTCCGCTTCCTTTCGTCCCCGGAATCCCTCGCGGACGACGAGGCACTGGAGTAGGAAAGCACTGCGCACTGCCCACTGCGCACTGCACTGCACACGTTGGTCCGACTTCAAAGTCGGACACCAGCGGCCCTAACGACAGTCACGCGGCCAACCACGGCAGACCGATCGAAACGATGTGCCAACCGGGCCGAAAAGCGGCGGATTCTGAAAAGCGAATCCGCCCTACGACCGCTCGGCGTGCGGAATCGGTCAGTCACAGGGTGGATTCGCTTTTAGAATCCGCCGCTTTTCGGCCCGGTTGGCGATCACTGATGGGAAGTCGGCGGTGCGCCGTGCGCACTGCGCAGTGGGCAGTGCGCAGTTTTCAGTGCACCGGGACCTTTTCCCTCGTGCCCGCAAGTGTCACCAGGGACTTCATGATCGTTGAAAGAGACTCGATGATTTCGCGATCCTGGCTCTGGATCAGCAGATTGCACATGCGAAGGATTTCGAGCTGGTAAGGAGAATAGCTTTCCCCTTCCACCCTCGGACGCCGGCCGCGACCGACCGACAATTGATTCAGAATGCAGCGGCCGGAAGGACTGACGGGACAATGATCGCCTCCGCGCGGCTGTGGCTCAGTCTCGAGCAACTTGGTGACCGGCACTCCAAACGCCTCGGATATCTTGGTCAGGGTCCGGATCGACGGCGTGATGCGCTCGTTTTCCAGGCGGGACAAATAGGACACGGCCAATCCAGTCAACTGGGAGATGTCCTGTTGAGTCATCTTCGACTGCAAGCGTAACTGCAGCACCTTCTTGCCGATGCTCATATGACTGGTCCTCTACTTGAGTATAGTTGATTTTGGTTTACATTCAAGTCAATAACCGGATTGAAATATCATTTTTCCCGCCACGGCCGTGCTTCCATGCCTGTTCTTTAACTAGTCGGCGAGTCCTGATAACGTAAAACCCGAATCGGAGGACATCAATGAATCGACGAGAATTCATCAGGAATACGGGAGTCGGCGGCGCGATGCTCGGGCTGTTTCCAGCCGATCTTTCGGCACTCCAACGCACCGCGGAGCCGGGGAAAATCGAGAAGCGAGCGCTGGGAAAGACGGGGGAGAAGCTGTCGATCATCGGCTTCGGTGGGATCGTGGTCCGAGACGCGACCACACAGGAAGCGGCTACCCGGGTCCGCGAGGCGATCGACAAGGGGATCAACTACTTCGACGTGGCGCCGAG
>CAYQYP010000235.1:0-4855 GCA_964421755.1 uncultured Acidobacteriota bacterium | reverse complement strand
TGCGCAGTGGTCAGTCGTCAGTCGTCATCTCGTTTGCCACGATCAGGATGAAGCCGGGGATCCAGCCCATTTTGTGCTCGTCGATTGACATCTCGCGATTCTCTGCGGGAAGAGCCCATCCGGTGTACGCGTTGAGGATCTGCCCGTCGTCGGTGATGTTTCTCTTGACGAACTGCCAGGCGCGGTCTGCCGCCTCCCGGTATGAGGCGGGCACCCAGCCCTTCCGCACGGCTTCATGTACTGCGCAGGCAAACATGGCCGTCCCGGTCGTCTCGAGCGGTGTCTGGGGATCGTCCAGCAGCACATGGAATCCGCCGGACGTATCCTGAACCGCGGCCACTCCCGCCACGAGTCTGGTCAGGTCGTCGCGGAAGCGAGAAAAAGGGCGCTCGGTCTCCGGGAGGACGCGAAGTGCGCTGGTGATGGCCCAAAGCAGCCATCCCGAGGCACGGGTCCAGTACGTTTTGCCAAGGCCGTTCCGATGCAGGACGGTCTTCGCCAGCCCCTTGTCCGGGTCGAGGAACGTTTCAACATACGTCTGAAGCTGGAAGATCGCCTGCTCGCGAAAAACCGGCGCCAATTCGCGATCAAGTGACGAGGCGCTCATCAGCGCCCTGACTGCGAAATAGCAAGTGTCCGGGATTGCGAACTCGCCGCTGTCGTCGTGTTCAACCATGCCCAGGCGGTTTCGAGAGACCTGGTGCAGTATCACCTTGCCGACCTCGGTACACACCCGCCTGGCTCTGTTGTCTTGGAACTGGACCGCCATTTCGTAGCAGGGAAAGGCGAGACCGAAGTGACCCGCGTATGTCGTAATGTGAATGCCGCCGGCGGTTACTTCTCTGGATTTGGCGCCGCTGAAACGACTGACTGTGCCCGATCTCAGGTGTCCGTCCAACCAGGCAGTGGCGAAGTCCCTTACCTGTCCGACCCCCCGTCTTTGCCATTCGAGCAGCCCCTGGAGGAGCGTGGTCCCGAACCAGTCGGTGTTGAGCGATAGAGGGCTCTGGCTGAGCGTGTTTCTGATGACAGCTTTGACTCCTGCAGGTAGGACTGAAGGATGGTCGGGAGGGACCGGGACGACATCGTTTTGACTAGTTAAGAGCGGAAACAGGCTCGCAAGTTTCAAGGCTTCGCGTCGCGTCCAGACACTGTGCATAACCCTTTTTAGCGCCAATTGATCGCCGACTCAAACATTCTGATCGGACAGATCCGTCTGATCGGTCTGATCGGTCGGATCACCTTTTCGTCCTCCTGAGCCACTTGATGCGTTCAGCTCCGCAGATTGCACAAACCGGCCGCCGTATGTTAAGCAAGGCTGATGGCGAAACGGGCAACGCGGGTGATTCTGATCGCGCTTCTGCTCGTCTTGCCGTCCGCCCCGCTCGCGCAGTCCCCCGTGGAGCTTGCACGGACCGAGATCGGCCGCGGCAATGACGCGGAGGCCCGTCGTCTTCTCGAGAGGGCGCTTGGCGACCAGCCGAACGATCGAGAAGCCAACTACTGGATGGGTTTTTTATGGCTTAAGGCCGCCGACTATCCGCGGGCGATTGCGTGCCTGCAAATCGCCGCCGAAGGCAACCGGAAACCCGACATCCTCAAGCTCATCGCCAAGGCGCTTATCCTGAAAGGGGAGTCGAACAATGCGGAGGAGACACTGGTTGAGCTCACCGAAAAGGCCCCCAAGGACCCCGAGGGGTGGTCGCTGCTCGGTCAGCTCTATCAGAAGCTCGGTCGCTTCCAGGAGGCGGTGAAACCGCTCGAGAAAGGGGTCGAGCTCAGTCGTTCGCCCGACGTCATTGGCCTCACCGCCCTCGCGTTTACGTACTTCGCGCTCGGTGACTCTGAAAAGGCTGACACGGTCTACCGGCAGGCGATCGCGGCTAACGGCCGGCTTGACCGCCCACTTCCCGATCCGCACGCCTCATACGCGGTGTTTCTGCTTCGAATGAACCGGGTTCCTCAAGCGGAAGAGCAGGTGCAGGCGGCCGAGAAGATAAATCCGCGGCATCCAGTTCTCATCGAGGCCAGGCGGGCCCTCGAGGTCAGGAGCCGATCCTCTTACGACGCAGCCAAGCCAGCGTTCTCCGGCACGGGTCAGGCCCTCGAGTTTGACGACGTTGCCGACTCATCGGGCATCACCTTTCGGCTCGAAAACCACCCGACCGAATTCAAGCATCAGGTCGAAACCATGCCTGGCGGGGTCGCCGTGCTGGATTACAACAATGACGGCCTGATGGACCTCTACTTCACGAATGGCGCGGAGAGTCCTTCCCTGGTGAAGACCGGCGAGAAGTTCTGGAATCGTTTGTACCGAAACGAAGGCAACTGGCGTTTCTCCGATGTCACCGCCCAGGCGAAGGTCGCAGGGGAAGGCTACATGATGGGCGCGGCTGCTGGGGACTACAATAACGACGGCTTCACCGACTTGTTCGTCGTCGGTGTGGACCGAAATATCCTCTATCGGAACCAGGGTGACGGAAGTTTTTCAAACGTCACCTCCCAGGCGCGGTTGTCCGAGCCTCACCCCAGACACGGGCGCATGTGGGGGATTCACGGGACTTGGCTGGATTTCGACAACGACGAGTGGCTGGACCTGTTCCTGGTGAATTATTGCCAATGGGACCCGAAGAAGGAACCGTTTTGCGGCGATCGGCGTCCCGGTCATCGCGCCTATTGCTACCCGGGCAAGTACGGTCCTTTGCCGAACCAGCTGTTCCGAAATAACCGAGACGGTACGTTCACCGACCTATCGGCGAGCTCGGGGATCGACAAGCATCAGGGGAAGGGAATGGGAGCCGCAGCAGCTGACTTCGATTCGGATGGGCTGGTCGACATCTTCGTGGCCAACGACACGGAACCGAACTTCCTCTTCCGCAATCAGGGGAATGGGCAGTTTGCCGAAGAGGCGCTCGAGCGGGGAGTGGCTCTCAATCAATTCGGCACCCCGATGTCGTCAATGGGTGTCGATTTTCGTGATTTTGACAACGACGGCCGACCGGATCTTTTCGTAACCGCGCTGGCAAACGAAGGTTTTCTGCTTTTCCGCAACAACACCCGCTTTTTTGAGGACATCCGCGATGCGGCAGGGTTAACGATCCCGAGCCTCCAGTACGGCGGCTGGAGCAATGCGATCGCGGACCTGAACAACGACGGGTGGAAGGACCTGTTTTCAGCCAATTCGCATGCGCTCGACAACATCGAGCTTTTCCAGAACCGAACGTATCGCCAAACCAATGCTGTCTTTCTCAACCAGGGCAACGGGACTTTCCGCGAAGCCACCGCGGAGCTGCCCGCCTTTCAGCGCAAGGCAGCGCACCGAGGATCGGCCGTGGTCGACTTGGACAACGACGGGCGGCTCGACGTTGTTGTGACAGCGCTCGGCGACCGGGTGGGGCTGTACCGGAACCGAACGCCCGGAGGACATTGGCTGCTCGTGCGCCTGGTCGGCCGCCAGGCCAACCGCGACGGATTGGGCGCAATCCTGTGCGTGGAGACCGACGATGGCCGAAAGTTATGGAACCATGCAACGACCTCCGTCGGTTTCGCCTCCTCAAGCGATCCTCGCGTCCATTTCGGCCTCGGAGCCAGCCGTGCGAAGAGCCTGACGATCATCTGGCCGGGTGGAAAGCACCAGAAAGTCGAACCAGTCGAGGTAGACCGCCTCCTGACGATTACGGAGTCTCCCTGAATTTTGGGGAATTGCGGGGACATAATACTTACATTCCCAACCAGTCACCGCATTCTCGCCGTCAGCAAAGGAATTAAGTTTTGTGTCCCCGAAATTCCTGTGCCGTCTGGCGTTACACTTAGTCAATCTATGAGGCGAGGAGGCCGAGGACGAAAGCCAAGTGTCTTCACACGAGTGAACGTCCTTTTCGAGGACGCGACGCTGCTGGTTGTGAGCAAGCCAGCAGGCCTGCTCACGATCGCAACCGCCCGCGAAAAAGAACGCACGCTCTATGCTTTTCTGTATGACCGGGCCAAGCATCGGCGGCCTCCCGAAAGAATTTTCATAGTTCACCGTCTTGACCGGGACGCTTCAGGACTGCTGGTTTTTGCGAAGACACCAGAGGCCAAGCGATCCCTGCAGGAGCAGTTTCGGAAGCGGACCGCCGGCAGGATCTACAAGGCGGTCGTGGAAGGCCGCGTTTCGGATGAGGAACGGACCATCGAGTCCTACCTCGCGGAAAACCGGGCACACCGAAGCTACTCGACCCCCAACCGAGCGGTAGGGAAGCTCGCGGTGACGCACTTTCGGGTCAGCCGGCGCAGTGCCCGCCGTACTCTCTTGGAGGTCAAGCTCGACACCGGTCGCAAACACCAGATTCGGGTTCACCTGGCGGAGATGGGTCACCCGATCGTCGGCGACAAGGTCTACGGAACTGGCGAGAACCCCCTGAGCCGCCTCGCATTGCATGCCGAACGCCTGGTTTTCAGGCACCCGTCGACCGGAGAGCGGAAGGAGTTCGTGTCTCCATGTCCTTCATCGTTTGTCTCGATGTTCCGTCAGTAAGTGCCAGCCGTAGCACCGGCTTTTTCAGAGCCGCGAGGGTGTTGAAAATGTTCACTTCGCTGTTAATAGCCGGATAGACCGGCGAGTCCCCGGCGGAGGGCGCGATCGAATCGCGATCGAATGGAGCCGCGCACGACAGCGAGAGAAGCGAGCGAGTAAGCGGACCACCTGACTCGCTCCACTGCTTCGTGTTTAATGTCGACTTAGCGAATGATTGGTGGTCCGCTTACTCTCGCTCACTACCGTTCGCTTTCGTGCGCGGCTCCATTCGATCTCGCCCTCCGCACGACATCAGCCCATAACAAGTCCGTCAATACCTGGGCCGAACGCACTTCTCCG